>NZ_CAUWGY010000119.1:0-5090 GCF_963558415.1 uncultured Ruthenibacterium sp.
CGTCCTGAGCCAGGATCAAACTCTTCATTAAATGGTATTTAAACCAGCTAATGCTGAATCTAAATCTTAGCATCCAGTCCGCAATCGCTTGCGTCCTAAATTACTTAAAGGAAATGTTTTTTATGGACGTTTCTCACGTCCTAGGGTTCCGTTAAGCTTCTCGATATTGTTTAATTTTCAAGGTCCTTCCCGTCCTCTCGGACAGCTCATTTATTATATCTCATCTCGTTCCTTTTGTCAAGAACTTTTTTCGAGATTTTTTTGAGCTTCGCTTCCCTCTTCTTTTTGGGCAGCTCGTCTATTCTATCACTCCAGCGCGCTTTTGTCAAGAACTTTTTTTCGCCTTGATTTGTCGCCACAGTAACCGGAGAACGGTTTTTATATATTATCACCTATGCAACGAATTGTCAATAGTTACCAAGAAAATTATTCTAAAAGTTTTTCCTTCATCCTTTGAAGCAGCTTTCTTTCTCTTCTCGAAATCTGCACTTGTGTGGTACCCAATACTTTTGCCGTCTCACTTTGAGTTTTATTTTTAAAAAATCGGAGATAAATAAGCATTCGTTCTTCCTTTGATAATGTATTCAAAACACTTTTTAAGCTTATTTTATCTGTGAGGAACTCTTCACAACTTTCTTGTGGAATGTCAAACTCTTTATTCCCCTCTTCATCGGTTACCGGAGTAAGCGATAGAGCTGGAAGTGATGCACTCATCGCATCGGCTATTTGTTCCGGAGTTACCTGCAAATGTCTCGCTATCTCAGTAACGGTTGGTTCTTGCCCTGTTTGTTTTAGATATTTCTCACGAAATGCGTTCACTTTAATTCCAAGTTCCTTAAGTGATCGGCTGACCTTTACCGAACCGCCATCACGAAACAACTTTTTTATTTCTCCCAAAATAACAGGTACTGCGTAAGTGGAAAAACATAATCCTCTGCTTTCATCAAACCCATCATACGCCTTTACAAGCCCCATACATCCAGCCGCATATAAATCATCATATTCGATTCCTCTCCCTTTAAAACGGCCTGCACAAGAATGTACCAGTCCCAAATTATTCTCTATGAACTCCGACCTCGGTCCAAGTTTTACTGGCATGTAATCCCCGCTTTCTAAATTCATATGTAATCAACGGGGACCTAGTTTCTTTATTAAGGTAACGCGCGTTCCTTTTCCCGGTTTCGAAGAAACGCGAATCTGATCCATAAAACTTTCCATGACCGCAAAACCAAGCCCTGCCCGCTCTTCTCCACCCGTTGTAAACAGTGGTTGCATAGCTTGCTGAACATCTTCGATTCCACATCCACGATCCGCTACGATGACACGAAGTTCATTTCCCTCATAGAAGGAAGCCGTCACGGTTATCATGCCAATGGTGTCTTTATAGCCATGAACAATGCAATTTGTAACTGCCTCTGAAACGGCTGTCTTAATATCTGCTAATTGGTCCAACGTTGGATCCGCTTGAGCCGCAAAACAAGCGACTACGCTTCTGGCAAATCCCTCATTGATGCTTTTACTCGGAAAAGCAATTTTTACGCTATTCAATGGTTTCATATCTGTCCCCTCTTTCATTCTCTTGCTTCAATTCCTGCAATAGACAACATTCTTTTTATTTCACGTGGCGCCTTTTGAACAATTACCACTCCGCCTAAAGTAGAAACAAGCCGATGCCTTCCTAAAATCAAACCAATTCCTGATGAGTCCATAAAAGTCACACCTGAAAAATCCAAAATAAGTTTTGCAGGTGATCTACTTCTTACGCGCTCATCAATTTCTTCTCTCAAAATTGCGGCCCAATGATGATCAATCTCACCCGAAAGTAAAGCCACTAAATTTTCTCCGTCTTCGTGGATGGTTACCTGTGTCATATTAGAAACTCCTTTTGATAAAAGAAAAAGGCATATTGCCTATGCATTCAGCATACGCAATATGCCTTATATTTTTTGTTAAAAAGAGTCGTTCAGCGAACAAAAAATTTTCTTGCTTCAGATGCCAAATATAAACTTCCGCAAATTAAAAGTCCACCAAAACTTTTTTGTTGTGCAGCCTGCAAAGCATGCGAAACTGTCGGCATCGCTGTTACTTTGGGATAATACTTTTGAGCGATATCCGCCAGTTCCTGCGCCGTCATGGCACGTGGATTATCCGGTGATACCGTATACAGCTCCGAGATATACGGACTCAATATCTGAAGCATACGGTCGGCCCCTTTTCCATGCAGAATTCCAATGACTGCCGTCAAATTCTGAACATTTGCCAAACGCAGAGTATCCGCCAGAGCCCGTGCTCCATCTTCATTATGTGCACCATCCAGAATCACAAGCGGCTCCTTCGAAATCACTTCAATTCGGGCAGGAAACTTTGCTTTTCGAATTCCTTCTATGATTGCCTCATCAGACACCGGAACACCTTTTTCGCTGAGCGCAATCGCAGCCTCAACCACAACGGATGCGTTATACGCTTGGTGCTTGCCCGGGAATGGAATTTCCAAATCGTATCCGCCGTAATTAATACGATTTTCAAAAGGTTTTCCTTTATAGAAATAAAAATCTTCCAATTCCGGGACCACTACTTTTGAACAATTCATCTGTTGTGTTCTCAATGTAATTTCATCCATTGCCTGCTGCGGTTGAACCGGATAAATCACAGCCGCGCAATCATTTTTTAGAATTCCACATTTTTCAAATGCAATTTTTTCATACGTATCACCCAAAAGCTCTGTATGATCTTTGCCAATAGACATAATACAGGCCACCAGTGTGTTTTGGACTGCATTTGTGGAATCCAAACGTCCGCCCAGACCTGTTTCTAAACAAACAATATCACATTTTTCTTGTGCATACCATAAAAGGGCTGCCGTTGTAACTGCATCAAACTCAACGATGCTGTCCCATCCTTCTTCTTGAAGTTCTTCAATCGCCATACGCACTTGTGACAGGCACCGTGCTACCACCTCTTCGCTTGCCATCTCCCCATTGAGTAAAAATCGCTCGCGAAAATCAAGAACATACGGGCTGATATTACAACCCACCTTATATCCTGCTGCCTTTAGTACACTTGCCAACATGACAGTTGTACTTCCTTTTCCATTGGTGCCTGATATGTGCACAAAGCGAAGATCCTTTTCCGGATGTCCTAATTTTTCCAAAAGCAGCTTTGTATTTTCCACGCCGCAGTGTCTGGCAATGCGCGGCAATCCATGCACCCACTCTACCGCCTGCAAATAATCCATTGATCATTCCTCCTGATAAACAATCGAAAAGGGCAGCCATAAGACTGCCCTTTCCGCCTTTTATCCAAGTGCCTTCAACGATTCCTCGATTTTGGCTAACTTATCCGTAGCAGCAGCATATTTTGCACGAATATCATTAACTACCTTTTCAGGGGCCTTATTCACGAAGCCCTCGTTCGACAACTTAGCATTTAAGGCATTTAAGTCCTTTTCGCATTGAGTCTTCTCTTTAGTCAAACGTGCCAATTCCTTTTCTCGATCAATTAATTCCATCATAGGAATAAAAGCACGCGCCGCATGAGTGACCACTTGAACAACGCCTTGGGTTTCTCCTGTATAACTACTCGTAAACTGTACTTCATTGGCAAATGCAAACTTTGCCAGATAGCTCTTTCCCGCTTCAAAAGGAGCAGCATCCGCCGTTTCGATAATCATGGTGGTACGCTTGGTCGGATGTACTCCCATATCATTGCGCACCGTACGAACAGCCTTGATCAAATCCATAACCTTTTCAAAGCCCTGCTCCTCATCTTCGTAGCTCTGAGATGCATCAAACGCCGGCCAGTTCTCAGTGACCAGTGTCTCTTTTGTACCTGGTAGTGCCGTATAGATTTCCTCTGTGATAAACGGCATAAATGGATGCAAAAGTTTCAAAGCGCCTACCAAAATATAAACCAAAAGCTTACGAGCCGAATCCGCCTCTTGTGCATCCTCAGAATTCAGACGGAGTTTTGCAATTTCAATGTACCAATCGCAATAAACATCCCAAATGAAATCCTGAACCTTCTGCGCCGCTAAACCAAGTTCAAACCTATCCAGATTTTCCGATACGTTTTTAACCAGCGTATTGAATCTAGACAAAATCCATTTATCCGCCATGGTCAAAGTGGATGGCTGGCCGGGTTCAAAATCTTCCGGCAGATTCATCATAACGAAGCGCGCAGCATTCCATAGCTTATTAGCAAAATTCCGACTTGCCTTTACCTTCTCATCGGAAAAACGCATATCATTTCCTGGCGTAGAACCAAGCACCAATGTCAAACGAAGTGCGTCTGCGCCATAGTCCCTGATAACCTCCAGAGGATCAATTCCATTGCCCAAACTTTTAGACATTTTTCTGCCCTGCGCATCACGCACCAAACCGTGGATGAGCACCGTGTCAAAAGGAGCCTGGTTGGTATACGTCAATCCAGAGAAAATCATGCGACTGACCCAGAAGGTAATGATATCGTATCCTGTAACCAATGTATTGGTCGGATAAAAATACTTTAGATCCTCTGTCTGCTCCGGCCAACCCAAAGTAGAAAACGGCCAGAGAGCCGATGAAAACCAAGTATCCAAAGTATCTTCATCACGCCGTACCGGCTTTCCGCACTTCGGGCAAACCGCTATCGGTTCTGCGGAAACGGTAATCTCTCCGCAATCATCACAATAATAAGCCGGGATACGGTGTCCCCACCAAAGCTGTCGACTAATACACCAATCCCTTGTATTCTCCAGAAATAATAGTTTTTATCAAATCGCTCCGGTACAAACTTAATGCGGCCATCACGCACTGCGTCAATTGCTGGACCGGCAAGAGGCTCCATCCGCACAAACCACTGTTTAGACACCATAGGCTCTACTGTGGTTCCACAACGATAGCAGGTTCCAACATTGTGTGCATGTGGTTCAATGGAAGCCAAATAACCGCCCGCTTCCAAATCCGCTACAATCGCCTTGCGGGCCTCATATCGATCCATTCCCGCATACTTTCCACAATCTGCTGTCATATGTGCATCATCTGTGAGAACTTTGACAATGGGCAAATTATGACGACGTCCCACCTCAAAATCGTTAGGATCATGCGCTGGTG
>NZ_CAUWGY010000120.1:0-5056 GCF_963558415.1 uncultured Ruthenibacterium sp.
TTTTCTTTAACCTGGCATTGTCCCTTCCGCCTTCTGTTTATCTACTTGTTGCTGATGTTCTTCTGCCGTCTTATTAAAATAATAATTGCCAAGCGTATCCGTCACAAAGAAATAATAATCCCCATAATACGGACTTTCCGCATAGCGCAGCGTATTGGTCATTGCTTCTAAACCCGGATTGGAAATTGGACCAGCAGGAAGTCCTTCCACATTATAGGTATCGTAATTGTCAATAATATTTTGCGGAATATTTTCCCATCCACCATAATAAGGCGCAATTGTATTATTGATATAATTGTTATCATTATCATTCTGGATATAACTTGCACAATTACTCTCTAAACGCGGAACCGGTGAGTTGGGAGCGAGACGATTCATAAAAATTGCTGCAACATCTGCCTGATGTTCGGCACTGCCTGCTTCCTCCTGAACAATAGAGGCCAATGTAACAAATTCAGAAAGAGTAAATCCCATTTGCTCTACCTGTTGATACATTTCCTCTGTAAATTTGTTATCAAACTCACCACGTCATCCCCCACAAAGAAGTCGTACGTATCCGGGAAAAGATAGCCTTCACACGGCATGAATTGATTGGGGTCCTCATCACGCTTGTTCCAGAAAGTAAACTGGCTAAAGTCGCCATTATTTGCCACATCCAAAAACTCTTCCGCAGTACACAATCCCGCTTCCTCCATACGCTGTGCAAACTGCACCGCTGGAATTCCTTCGGGGAAAGTAACACGTACGGTCTCTCGGTTGTCCTGCGGCTGCTGTAAAGCCTCCAGAATTTCATCATATGTCATATCTGAAGTCAGTTCAAAACTACCATACTGCAGCGATGGGGCCACACCTTCCAGTTTTACATAAATCCGGAAAATCTGCGCGGATTGGATAATTCCGGCCTCTTCCAAACTCGATCCTATGGTAAGAGGTCCTGCGCCTTGCTCAATTTCAACAGTAGCCGTTGTAATCACTTGTCCACGGCTGCCATTGATTTCTCTAAGAACTGCGGTTCCGCCCAATCCTACCGCAGCAAAGAGAAGGATCAAAACAATAAGGATAACAAAGAAACACCCCAATCCCTTTTTCTTTTTCCGGGGCTTTTCCTGAACAGCCTCCTCTTCTTCTTCAACCAAAGGCTCTTCATTGTGCTCAAATTGTTTATAGTCTCGAGCATCCTCTTCGTAAGAAGAATCCTCCATGGGCTGAGTTTCTTTTAATGGCTTCGACTCTTCTGGTGCATTTGTTTTCTCTTTATCACGTACTTGACGAACCAACTGGCGAAGTTTTTCATCGTACGCTTTCTTCTCTTCGGGAGTAAGACGTTCCAGTCTGCTGCGCAATTCTTTGATTTTGTCCGCATACTGCCGTTGTTGCTCCGGCGAAAGCTGAGCCAATGCAACATACACCTGCGCCAACTTCTCTACATATTCCTGTTCCTTCGGCGACAAAATATTTTCGTCCATCTCGCACCTCTGTTTTTTATTTTTGGAACATTCGCTCCACCAGGTTTCGGATATCCGCATGAATCTCCTCACGAGTTCTCATTGTTCCATCCTTTGAACACTCAATTCGTGTCCATCCCAATTGCTCCACACAATACTGGGCTGCATCTCGACTGTGCTCTAAATAGTGAAGATCCTTTTCATGAATATCCTTTTTCCCTTCATCACCTTTATATCTCTCAGTCAATAATCTCTGAGACACATCAAGTGCTACATCTAAATAAACAACTAAATCCGGCTTTGGAATACCTATTTTATTATATTCAAAATCAGACAACCAGTAAAGGTATTCCTGCCATTGGGTACGCGGCAATTTTGCGCACTGATGAATCGCATTGGAAGTGGTATAGCGGTCTGCTAAAACGATACCGCCATTTTCGTAAAAAGATGCCCACTCCATGCGGTAACTAGCATAACGATCCACCGCATAAAAGCTGGAGGCGGCATAGGCATTTACACTTTCTGCATCCTTTCCAAAATCCCCAGCCAAGTACATTTTAACAAGTGCGCTAGAAGGGCTATCATAATTGGGGAACGTCACTTTCTTTACTGGGTATCCAATGCCAGAAAGTGCTTTCCAAAGCAGCTCTGTCTGAGTGGCCTTTCCACTTCCATCCAAGCCCTCCAGAACAATCAGCTTTCCATTCAAAATGTTTCCTTCCTTCTGTCCTTAGACCTTCTTTAGAGGAGCATAATTGGCCATTGTCTTCTTTATGCCCGCTTTTTCAAAGCGAATTTCAACAATGGTATCTCCGGCTACAGGTGTAACTTTTTGCACCACGCCTCGGCCAAAGACTTTATGTTCCACAGTATCGCCTACATGGAATTGCTTATCGGATGCAGATGTCTCCGTGGCTGTGTATTTCCGCGCCGTAACTGCTCCCGCCTGAATTGCAGATGCCATTCTGCCCTGCCCACTTTTTGCACTGGGCGTCGATGTTCCCGAAGTTCGAGAGCGCACTGTAATATTTACCGGAGCTTGTCCATATCCTCTGTTCGTAAGAGTACGATTATACTCCGAATTCAAATAGCCATTTTGAGAAACAGTTCTATCTCCAAAACCACTTTGATACCGTTGGCGTGCCAATTGCATTTGTCGAACAGTCGGACTCTGTTCCATAGTAAGCAGTTGTGGATCAATCTCATCCAAAAATCGAGAATGTTTGTTTCTTCTTGTCTGACCAAACATCATTCTAGAGTTCGCACTCGAAAGATAAAGTTCTTTTCTGGCTCGTGTAATTCCTACATAGCAAAGGCGTCGTTCTTCTTCCAAATCCTCATTGGAATATCGGCTCATCTCGCTTGGAAAAATACCTTCTTCCAATCCAACAATAAACACATAATCGAATTCCAGCCCTTTTGCAGCGTGCATAGTCATCAAAACAACTACATCTGCTTGCTCATCGTAGCTATCAATATCACTGATCAAAGCAACTTCTTCCAAAAAACCTTCCAAAGAAGCATCCAGCCCCTTTTGATCTGCATACGTTTTTACGCTTGAAACAAGTTGGCCAATATTTTCGAGACGTGATTGTCCCTCCTCATCCAACGCCTCTAACATCGCACGATATCCTGTCACTTCCAAAAGTTCTGTTACAAAGCCATCCAAAGGCATCGATTCATATGCTTTTAAAAGTGCTTGGTAAATCGCATAAAACTTTTGAAGTGCTCCTGCCGCTCTTGCCAAGGATGGGTAATCATAACAATTCTGAATCACATCCAACATTGGAACTCCCAACCCGGCGGCAATATCCGCGACATTTTGAATTGTGGCCGCTCCAATTTTACGAGCTGGTTCATTAATAATCCGCCGCAATCGTAAATCGTCCTGCCGATTTGCCACAATTGCCATATAAGCCAAAATATCCTTGATTTCTTTGCGGTCGTAAAAACGTTGTCCACCCACAATTTTGTAGGGGATTCCTGCACGGGCAAAATAAGTCTCAATCGGCCCCGACTGAGCATTCATCCGATACAAAATTGCGTGGTCGCGCAATTTTGCACCTTTTCGAAGATTTTGTCCAATAATTGTAGCAACATGCGCCGCTTCATCCATTTCAGAATCCGCTTCATAGCAAAGTATACGATCGCCTTGTCCATTATTCGTCCACAATGTTTTACCTTTACGGGCCTGATTGTTTTGAATAACACAGTTTGCCGCATCTAAAATGGTTGATGTAGACCGATAGTTTTGCTCTAGACGAATCACCTTTGCTCCGCGAAAATGCTCCTCAAAATTCAAAATATTTTCGATTGTCGCACCACGGAATCGATAAATACTCTGATCATCATCGCCTACCACGCAAACATTTTGGTGCAGCCCCGCCAGCAAGTAAACCAACTGAAACTGTGCTACACTGGTGTCTTGGTACTCGTCTACCAAAACATACCGATACCTCGCCTGATAAAAATCTCTTACGTCCTCGCATTCTTGCAGCAAACGTACCGTTTGATAAATCAGGTCGTCAAAATCCATGGCGCCGGCCTGTAGCAATTTTTTTTGATAAGCATCATAAACTTTTGCAATCAGACCCATACGGGTATCTGCAGGAGCTGCCAAAGCCTCCTTTGGACTAATCATTTTATCCTTTAAACGCCCAATGTTCGAAATTGCTGCTTTAATTGGTAAAAACTTATCATCCACATTTAACGCTTTGTAAATTTCTTTCATTGCACGTTGCTGATCATCCGTGTCGTAGATGGTAAAACTTTTGGGATATCCCAATCTCTCTGCATCCCGACGTAAGATGCGAACACAGGCAGAATGAAAGGTAGATGCATGCACATCTTGCCCAGCCTCTCCCAACATAACAGAGAGACGATTTTTTAATTCTCCCGCCGCCTTATTTGTAAATGTAATAGCAAGAATGTGATAAGGCCATATAGGACGCTCTGACAAAAAACGGGTTAGTCCTTCTGAAGGGCATCCGCCATTTTGAATCAAACTTTCCAATTCATTGACCTGTTCGATCCCTACTCCCGCTGGGACCTGTGTCGACTGATATGCATTTCCAAAACGAATCAAGTTCGCAATTCTATTCACAAGAACAGTCGTTTTTCCACTTCCTGCCCCAGCTAAAATCAACAAAGGGCCCTGTGTAAAAAACACCGCTTCCTTTTGCATGGAATTCAATCTTCCAAACTGCATTTCAATGTATTGTTTACGCAAAGAAAGAAATTTTGTTTCTAATGAACCGTCCATGAAGTTCCCCTATTCTTCTAGTACTGAAATGTAGTGCATCCAAAACACGTACAGTATACCATAAATACACCGCAAAAGAAAGAAAAGCTGCTCCAAAAAGGAGCAGCTTTTTTTCAAAATTAATGAAACAATCAGACACAAGCTTTGAGCATGTTGATCAAAATTCCCGCGGCAACCGCACTGCCAATAACACCGGCCACGTTCGGTCCCATCGCATGCATCAACAGGAAGTTCTGGGGATTTTCTTTCTGACCCACTTTCTGAGACACACGAGCAGCCATAGGAACTGCAGAAACGCCTGCAGAACCAATCAACGGGTTTACCTGTCCTTTGGTTACCCAGCACATTA
>NZ_CAUWGY010000121.1:0-5028 GCF_963558415.1 uncultured Ruthenibacterium sp.
CAACAATGTAGAAGACCGCCATAATTGGAACCAGTTTTTCAGTCACGGAAGCAATTCGTTTTACCCCACCCACAAAGATAAACGCAGCGACCGCGGCAACCAAAAATCCGACCAGCAATGGTGGAACGTGAAAGGCAGTTGCAAATGCAGCGCCAATAGAATTGGACTGGACCATATTGCCCATAAATCCAAGGGCAAAAATAATAGCAATGGAAAAAAAGCCGGCCAGAAATACTCCGAACTTTCCTTTAAAAGCGGCTCGGATGTAATAAATAGGACCACCGGTCACATGTCCGTTGACTGTTGTGCGGAATTTTTGAGCGAGCAGTGCTTCGGCATATATCGTGGCCATGCCGAAAAAGGCGCTGACCCACATCCAAAAAATAGCACCGGGACCACCAGACGCTAAGGCTGTGGCGCAGCCAGTAATATTTCCGGTACCGACCTGTGCTGCGATGGCAGTGGTCAAAGCCTGAAAGGAACTCATTCCTTCGTGTCCTGCTTTGGCACCATTCAGATTGAACCCACCGAAGAGACGCCGCATACCTTCGCCGAATTTTCGAACCTGAACGAATTTTAAACGAAAGGTAAAATAAATTCCGGTGCCGCACAGGAGAAACAAAAGAATGTTGTTCCAGAAAAAGTCACTGACTACGCGTACCAACTGTGTAAATTGTTCCATTTCTTATACTCCTCTTCACTTTTGTCTGCACGGCAAACAAAAAAGCCGAACCCATAAAGGGTTCGGCTCTGGAAACAGCAAACAACCATAAGGTCGTCGCACCTGCATCCACTCTGTCCTTTTGCCTGAGAGATTAACGCTTTCCTTGAAAAGCGTCTTGCACCTTCGGCACCCCACGGGGATTCTCCAGAGCCGCATCCGTTCATAGTCCGCGTGCAGAATGCACACCTGAAAGTTTTACTTCTTCGGTAAGCTTGCGCTTTTTCCTACGAACTTCGTTTGTCATGTTGCAGTGTAACTTTTTATAAAATAGCATGTGCGCAACTCAAAGTCAAGTGTCTTTGTGCTGCGGCCTTCGATTTTGTAAAAACGTCGGAGAAACAAATAAAAATCGATACAATTTTATGAAATTGTGCAAGAGTAGGTAGTAAAATTGTAAAGGCATTGAGATGACAAAATGCACATGGTAATATGAAAAAGAGGCTGAGAGTTCTATTGAAAAACTTTTGCTCAAACGAATAAGAGAACGCTGTTTGGGACACATTTTTTACAGTGGTGTTTTGCTGTCAAGGAGAGATGAGGCAATGGTTTATACTGTAACGCTCAATCCTGCGATTGACTATGTAGTGGGAGTGGAACAATTTCGAACCGGAACATTAAATCGAGCTAGCCGTGAATTGGTACAGGTCGGTGGCAAAGGGATTAATGTATCTATGCTGCTCAATCGTTTGGCTGTGGAAACAACGGCCATGGGCTTTATAGCTGGATTTACCGGTCGAGAGATTGAGCGCTTTTTAATAAAAGAAGGGATAAAAACAGATTTTGTCCAAATAGAGAATGGATTTAGCCGAATCAATGTAAAATTAAAAAGCGCTTGCGAGACAGAGATCAATGGTCGTGGCCCAAGGGTTAGCGAAAAAGAACTAGAGGCCTTGGAACGCAAGCTGGATTTGTTAAAGGCGGACGATTTTTTGGTTTTGGCGGGGAGCATTCCGCCGACCATCCCTGCAAATTTTTACGAAAAAGTGCTGTCTCGTTTAGCGGGTAACGGTGTAAAATTTATAGTAGATGCAGAAGGAACTTTGTTGACAGATACTTTGAAATTTCGTCCTTTTTTAGTTAAACCAAATCAAATGGAACTGGAAGGGATTTTCCATCTAAAGAAGATATCAGTACCTCAAATAGAGGAGTGCACAAGACAACTTCAGCAATGGGGAGCTCGGAATGTGTTGGTGTCTTTGGGAGAGAACGGAGCGGTTCTTTTGGACGAAGACGGAATCTTTCATACGATGGAAGCTCCGCATGGAATCGTAAAGAACTCTGTAGGTGCAGGAGACTCTATGGTAGCAGGTTTTTTGGCGGGATGGTTGAAGAGCAACGATCCTGTCCAGGCTTTGCGTATTGGAATTGCTGCAGGAAGCGCTACAGCTTTTGCCGATGGTATTGCAGAGCGTCAAGAGATTGAGAGACTGCTGAGTAAGGTCTGATATAAGAAAGGAGCGGGGTCATTTGAAAATAGTGGATCTTCTGGACTCGCGATGCATTGCACTAGGCGTGCAAATGAAGGATAAACCTGCAGTAATTGATTTGCTGGTGGATTTACAGCAAAAAAGTGGTGCATTGAACGATGTCGAAAAATACAAAGAGGCGGTTTGGGAACGGGAAAAACAATCAAGTACGGCAATAGAGGCCGGAATTGCCGTGCCCCACGCTAAGTCAGATGCAGTGGTTCGCCCAAGCTTAGCAGCGGCGGTTTTGGATGAGGGGGTAGATTATGGCTCAATGGATGGTCTGCCTTCTGATTTGTTTTTCATGATTGCGGCACCGCTTGACGGCGAGAAACATCTGGAGATTTTGGCGCGTCTGATGACATTGCTCATGGATCCTTCTTTTGCATGTGAATTGCGCAAAGCAGGAGACGCCCAGACGTTTTTAAAAGTTGTGGAACGCTTTGAACGAGAAAAGTTTGATGAAGTATCTAAAGACGATGAGAAGCCATCCAATTCAGCGGTTAAGTATAAAGTATTGGCGGTCACGGCATGTCCGACGGGAATTGCGCATACGTATATGGCAGCGAAGGCGTTGGAAAAAGCCGGGGAAGAGTTGCAAATTCCAATCAAAGTTGAAACAAACGGAAGCGGTGGTGTGAAAAATCGTTTGACAGATGAGGAAATTCGCCTTGCAGATGGAATCATCGTGGCGGCGGATAAGCATGTGGAAACGGCTCGCTTTTCGGGAAAACCTGTTTTATTCGTGCCGGTTTCTGAAGGGATTCATCATCCAGATGAACTGATTTCGCAGATACAGAATAAAGAAGTTCCTGTTTACCATCACATTGAACGAAATGCCGAAGTTTCCGTTGTAGAAACGTCTACTGCAGGAGAAAGTCCGGCGCGTGTGCTTTACAAGCATTTAATGAATGGTGTCTCGCACATGCTTCCATTCGTAATTGGCGGCGGAATTTTGATTGCGTTGGCATATCTAACGGATGTATACGACCCGCAAAATCCGGCCGCATTTGGAACAAATCTTCCTTTGGCCGCATTTTTGAAAACGGTGGGCAGCCAGGCGTTTCAGTTTATGATGCCAGTTTTGGCTGGCTATATTGCGATGAGCATTGCGGATCGACCGGGGCTTGCGGTTGGATTTGTAGGTGGAGCTTTGGCAGCAACCGGAATTTCTTTTTCAACGATCCTGAGCGGTTCGACACCTGTTTCCGCCGGCTTTTTAGGAGCATTGCTTGCAGGTTTTGCAGGCGGGGATTTTATGAAGTGGTTGCAAATACTATGCAATCGCATGCCAGAGAGCCTTGAGGGCATAAAACCGATTTTGCTATATCCGGTTGTAGGAATTTTGGCAATAGGCGCGTTTATGTGTTTGATCAATCCTGTGCTTGGCGCGATTAATCATGGATTGGTAACGTTTCTGAATTCGCTTAGTGGTGTGAGCAAAGTCTTTTTAGGTGCAGTGCTAGGTGGTATGATGAGCATTGATATGGGCGGCCCATTTAATAAGGCCGCTTATGTTACCGGAACAGGTGCCATTGCCACTGCAGCGGCTTCGGGCGCTGCCAGCGGAGCCATTGAATATCAGATGATGGCTGCCGTTATGGCCGGGGGTATGGTCCCGCCTTTGGCAATTGCTCTGTGCACAACCTTTTTCTCGGGAAAATTCACTGCGGAAGAACGTCGTTCGGGTGTAGTGAATTATATTATGGGGTTGTGCTTTATTACAGAAGGGGCTATTCCCTTTGCAGCCGCCGATCCACTTCGCGTTATTCCAGCTTGCGTGGTGGGAAGTGCCGCTGCGGGTGCGCTGTCCATGTGGTTTGGATGTAGCTTGATGGCACCGCATGGCGGAATTTTTGTGTTACCCGTGATGGAACATCGCTTGGCTTATTTATTAGCTTTGGCAGCAGGAGCTGTAATTGGAATGGTTTTGCTGGCGCTCTTGAAAAGAGATAGAAGAAAGAGCTAAAATAAGGTGGAAAAATCCCCTATGAAAGAAAAAAGGAGGATGATAATATGGTATCCGCAAAAGTAACTGTTACAAATCCAATGGGATTGCATATGCGTCCCGCACAGGTGTTTATTCGGGAAATGACTCCCTTTGAAAGTGAAGTGACAATTAATTACAAAGACCGCAGCATCAATGGAAAAAGCATTATGAATTTGATGGCGTCTGGCATCAAACAGGGGGCCGAAATTGAGATTCGCTGTGAAGGAAGCGATGAACAGGCAGCTTTAGACAAGGCTGTGGCGTTGATTCAATCCGGACTGGGCGAATAAGAAAAGGGGGCGGTGCAATGACCTTAAACGGAATCAGCGCGTCTGCTGGAGTGGGTTTGGGGAGTGCAGTATGTGTCCATGAATGCGTTCTGGACTATACCGGTATTGCATACGCTGGGGCTGAGGCGGAGAAGGCAAGATTGTTGGCTGCTATCGCGGCATTTCGCGAGGAAACAGCCGGAATGGCGCAACGAATGCGAGGTTCATTAGGGCAACACGAAGCAGAAATCTTGAATGGACACATTGCGATGGTAGACGATCCCTTTCTTCGTTCTCAGATGGAGGAAAAGACGCAGCAGGGATGTATAGCTGAACAAGCTGTAGATTCTGTATGTGGCATTTATGAAGAATTGTTTTCACAAGCCGATGATGAGCTGATTCGGCAGAGAGCGGCCGATGTTCGGGACATTCGTGACCGATTACTGAGGCTTTTGCTTCATGTAAAACAGGTGGATCTTTCACAACTTCCCCCGCAGACAGTTTTAGTGGTCAATGACCTTACGCCGTCTATGACGGTTGGCTTGAATGCACAAAATGTAGTGGCAATCGTGACTCAGT
>NZ_CAUWGY010000122.1:0-4809 GCF_963558415.1 uncultured Ruthenibacterium sp.
CGAGCCACTACAAATCCGTCTCCGCCGTTGTTGCCTTTGCCACAGAATACCGCCACCGTCCGGGCATCCGGCCACAATTCTTTGGCCAATTCAGCGGCCGCACGGCCTGCATTTTCCATCATGGTAAGATAGGATAATCCACCTGCATTGGCTGCTTGTTCGATTTGTTTCATTTGCGCCGCTGTCACCTGTTCCACGTACATCGACCTCCCTTATTTGAAAACAGTATACCACAAAGCCGTCCGGTGTGGTATGCTGATACAAAGGAGTGAGAAGCGTGAAAAATACGACGCTGTGTTATCTGGAACAAGATGGCTGCTATCTGATGTTGCACCGGGTAAAAAAGCAGCAGGACGAGAACGCCGGCAAGTGGATTGGCGTAGGCGGCAAATTTGAAGAGGGTGAGAGCCCGGACGATTGCGTGCGCCGGGAAGTGCGGGAAGAGACTGGCCTTTCGCTGGATGCAGTGCAGTTTCGGGGCATTGTTACGTTTGTGTCCGACACTTGGGGAACCGAGTACATGCATTTGTTTACGTCCTCCCGTTTTTCCGGGACACTGCACCCCTGCGACGAAGGAGAGCTTGCCTGGGTGCCGGTGGACCGCGTTCCGGAGTTGAACCTGTGGGAGGGCGACCGCATTTTTCTGGACCTTTTGACAAAGGATACGCCCTTTTTCTCGCTGAAGCTGGTGTACCGGGGCGATGCCTTGTGCGAGGCCATTTTAGACGGAAATAAAATTTTATGAAAAATAAAATTAAAGATTGACTTTAATAAAATTAAAGCGTATACTGAGACCAGAAAGGGGAGAGCAGAAATGGCGATGACGGCAAATATTTTGCTCCTTTTGGTAGTAATACCAATTGTTTTGATTGAAATTTTTGTGGCGTTGTGTTTCCTTGAGCGGGCACTGGCGCGGAAAAAGGCTTGGTGGCCAGGGTTGATTCTGCCGGGGCTGGCATTGTTGGGCGCGTTGTTTTTCAGTCTGAATTATTCGGCCAGTGCAGACAGCACCAGCGTGCTGATGCTGATAGGGTCCATCGGCGGAGTTTTTCTTTTGGCGAATCTGCCTACCTATATTTTTCTGCTGATTTACGGTGTGGTGCGCAGCAAGGACAAAAAGCGTCGGGAAATGGATAAAATGAATATCCAGGATCTGTAAGGGGGCGAAGACCATGCCGGTGGAAGTGATGCCTGAGTGGATGGCGGGGCTGGAAGAAGAGGATGTAGAGTTTATCCGCAAGTTTCTTTTGGCGTCGGGCAGCCTTAAGGAGATGGCCGGGGCGTACGGTGTCACCTATCCCACGGTGCGCCTGCGGCTGGACCGTCTGATTCAGAAAATTCGCCTATCGGAAGAGCAGGCAGCGGACCCCTATGTGGCGCTCATCAAACGGTTGGTTGTGGAGGACAAGCTGGATTTCGACACTGCGAAACTGTTGATCGGCCAATACCGTAAGACAAAGGAAGAATAAAAAAACCACCCGGTTTGAAACCGGGTGGTTTTTATTTACAGAGCTTGAAAATAGGCTTCAATGGCAGCGCGGGAAGCGTGCACCGTGCCCTGCGCCAATTCACCGCGGCCGCCGCCGCGCCCATTCAACGTTGCGTTCATGGAGCGGTTAAACTCGCTCACATCGCCGTCTTTGTCATACAGTGCGTAGGAGTAGCCTTCTTCGTCGTTGCCGGAAAAAGCTGCACACACGCCCGGGCACACTCTGCCCAAAGCGGTGCAAAGCCGACGCAGGCTGTCCGGCCGCAGATTTTCCTCAAAGACCACCGGCTGTTGGTTGCCGGCCATCTGCTGAGCTCGGCAGTCAAACAGCTCAGTCTCCAACCGAGCGATGCGCATTTTTAAATCTTCGGCCTCATTTTGCAAATGCTCCACCGCCGGAGCAATTTCGTTGACTTTGGCGCTCAAAAGATTGCTGATTTTGCTGGCATTCTCGCATTTGGCGGTGTAGTCTCGCAGAGCGCGCATGCCACATACAATCGACAGTCTGGTGCCACCTTTGTAGTTTTGAGCGCTGAGCACCTTCACGGCGCCTACCTCTGCGCAGCGAGCCACGTGCGTGCCGCAGCAAGCACAAAGATCCGCTCCTGCCGCATCGATAATGCGCACAGGACCTTGAATTTCTTTTTTGCTGCGATAGGGCATGTCCGCCAGTTCTTCCGGAGTGGGCCACAATACCTGCACGGGGCCATTTTGCCAAATCACCCAGTTTGCAGCCTGCTCGATTTCCTGTACATCTTGACAGCTCAGCGGACCAGATACATCTACCCGCACTACATCCGGACCGATGTGAAACCCGACATTGTCGTAACCGAATTGGGATTTGATCACACCACTGAGCAAGTGCTCACCGGTATGCTGCTGCATGTGGTCAAAGCGTCGCATCCAGTCTACGTCTCCCTGCACGGTCTCGCCCACACGCACCGGAGAAGCTGTGATATGTACCACTGTTCCGTTTTCTTCCCGTGCATCCAGCACATAGGCACCGCCCAGGGATCCGTGATCCGCGGGCTGTCCGCCTCCTTCCGGGTAAAAGGCGGTTTGGTCCAGCACTACGGCAAAGCGACCGTCGGGCAGCGGGGTACAGGAAAGCACCTTTGCACAGAACTGTGCAAGATAGGGCTCCTCATAATAAAGCTTTTTTGTCCCGTTCATGAAGGCCTCCTGTCTATGCTCATAACATGTATAATTCCCTAACATCATACCATAGCTCTTTGTGAAAAACACTAAAAAAAACGCTGATTTTTTGGCATAAAAATCCGGTTCTTTTCGTTTATAATGCTTATGTTGGATTTTAAAATCGCATAAGGAGGATATTCATGCGAGAAAGTGGCATTTTAATGCCGGTGGCCAGCCTGCCTGGACCTTTTGGAATCGGGACGCTGGGAAAACCGGCCTATGAATTTATTGACTTTTTGAAAAAAGCCCGGCAGGCGGTATGGCAAATTTTGCCGGTTTCGCCTACCGGTTTTGGAGATAGTCCTTATCAAAGTTGTTCGGCTTTTGCAGGCAATCCCTATTTTATTGATTTTGATTTGCTGCAAAAGGAAGGGCTTCTGAAAAAATCCGATTATGCGGGCCTTTGTTTTGGAAAGGCCGGTACGGTAGATTATGAGACCGTGGAAACTGTTCATTTCAACATACTGCGGAAAGCTTTTGCGAAGTTTTCTCAATGGTACCCGGACGATTACTATCACTTCTGCTACGAGCAAGGCTGGTGGCTGGAGGACTATGCCCTGTTCATGACAGCCAAAAAGCTGAACGGCGGTGTGCATTATCGTCAATGGCCGCAGGCGCAGCGGAATCACGAAAAAAGTGCCATTGATGCTCTGTATGCTCAATACGAAAGTGAAGTCCATTTTTGGAAATTCTGCCAGTATGAGTTTCAGCGTCAGTGGCGTGCGCTAAAGGCTTATGCGGAGAAACAAGGGGTACGTATTTTGGGAGATTTACCCATCTATGTCTCCGCAGATTCCGCGGATGTGTGGGCCAATCCTCAACTGTTTCAACTAGATGAGAAGGGCGTTCCCACAGCCGTGGCCGGCTGTCCGCCGGACTATTTTTCTGAGGACGGCCAGCTTTGGGGCAACCCGCTTTATGATTGGGACTATCATCGAAAGACCGGATATGAATGGTGGGTGCGCCGTATTCGATTCTCTTTGGAGCTTTACGACATGGTGCGCATTGACCATTTTCGTGGGTTTGACACTTACTATGCCATTCCTTATGGAGATGAAAATGCTCGAGGCGGAACTTGGCGAAACGGGCCAGGCATGGAGTTGTTCCGGGAAGTGGAAAGGCAAATGGGAAAGGCAGACATTGTGGCCGAAGATTTGGGCGAAATGTTTGACAGTGTGCGTTGCCTTTTGAAGGAAAGCGGATTTCCGGGGATGAAAGTGCTTCAGTTTGCTTTTGATCCCGGTAGCGACAGTGAGTATCTGCCTCACCGCTATCCGGAAAACTGCATTGCTTATCCTGGCACCCACGACAACACCACTCTGGCCGATTGGCTGCGGCATGGTCCCGCAAAAGAACGTCGCAAGGCAATTGCCTACTTGGGGCTGAACCGAGAAGAAGGCTACGTAGATGGCATGTTGCGAGGTGTGTTGGCAAGTCCCGCAAAATTGGCGATCATTCCAATGGCCGATTGGTTGGGCCTTGGTGCCGCGGGCCGTATCAACACTCCCTCTACCCTGGGCGGGAACAATTGGCGCTGGCGCTTAAAGGCCGACCAGCTCACCTTGGAACTTGCTAAAAAAATCCGTCAGAAAACGATTTTGTTCGGCAGAGCAAAAGAATAAAAGAAAGCCTCCCCGCAAGGCGCGCCCCCATAAGGAAGTAATTTAATTGTCGCAGGGCGGCATGGCTTAAAGGTCATGCCGCCCTGCCTTTTCTTTGCCGTTCCACGGCCTGATCGTCGCCCGGCAGGTTCACTTCTCCAATGAAGTTCCAGACCAGTTCGATCTTCTGCCTGCGGTGGCCGCTGGACGTATCCGGCGCATGGACGATGATCTTCTTTACAAACTCATTGACGATGGTGGGTGTCAGTTCCCGGATGCCCACATATTTCCGCACAATGGCTGCAAAGCTGGCAAAATCGGCTTGATCCTGTTCAAAGGTTTCTAACGCTTGTCGCCATGCCTTGACCTGCTCCGTCAGTTCCTTTTGTTCCGCTTCATAGTCGGCGGAGAGTTTCAAGAACCGTTCATGGCTGATCGTCCCGCTGATATCATCCTCATAGATGCGTTTGAAAATCCGGTCAAGTTCGGCAATGCGCTTTTCCGCTTGGGCAATTTCACGCT
>NZ_CAUWGY010000123.1:0-4693 GCF_963558415.1 uncultured Ruthenibacterium sp.
CCCAGGAATTTCTCCAGTTTCTCCAGCTCGAGCTCAAGTTTTGCGACCTCTTTTTTGGGCAGCATCTCAAAAGTGCCATCCTCGCGCATTTTGTTGATCTGCTCCATACGATCAATACGACGACGAATGGTACGGAAGTTGGTCAGCATACCACCCAACCAACGAGCATTTACATAATGCATGCCGCAACGCAATGCTTCTTCACGAACAGACTCCTGAGCCTGTTTTTTCGTGCCAACAAAAAGAATGTCTCCACCCTCTGCCGCAACGTCACGCACAAAATTGTAAGCCTCATCCAATTTTTTTACGGTTTTCTGCAAATCAATAATGTAGATACCGTTGCGCTCGGTGAAGATGTACTTCGCCATTTTCGGATTCCAGCGACGTGTTTGATGACCAAAATGCACGCCAGCTTCCAGAAGTTGTTTCATAGATACGACTGCCATAAAAATATCCTCCTAAAATTGTTTTTCCTCCGCATTGCCGTCCTGTTTTCCAACCCCAAATAGGCACAAGAAAACAAAGCAATGCGTGCGTATTGCCGGATTAGTATATCATACTCTCCACTAAAATGCAAGTATTAAAAACGATTACTTTATCGTTACATAGTCCTCCTGATAAGGCTGACCAAACATGTAGTCATATTGCAAAAGCCAATGATCATTGTACCACTGCATTTGCTCATCACTCATGTCTTCACTGAAGGATCCATCTGGTTCCACTGTAATCCCTCTTGTTCGTGCACGCATCACGGACAGTTCTTGGATTAAGAAATCGTACCAAACCGGTTTTTCCAAGCCATAAAGATCCATAACAACGGGACTAATTTGATAAGCCGCGATTGTACCCATTTCTACCGGTTGATCGCTGTAGTTGCTCCAAATCAAAAGATCCGTTTGACGCAAATTCGGGCTGCTCGTATTTCCTTTTTCGATATATCCTGTTTTTTCAAACACTTCATAACCGGTTCCTAAAGGATTGTAGTGGTCTCCCCAAAACACAACAATCGTAGGCTCGTCCACCGTACTAAAATACGAAATCAAATCGCCTAGCGCCTGATCCGCTTCATAAATCCCCGTGGCAAAATCCTGTAACTGAGAAATCGTATTGTCAGAAAATCCCGGATGTTCCAAAATTTTTACCAGTTCATCCTCCGGATAATGACTTGCATCGTAAGTGGTATGATTTTGCATTGTTACAGCATGAATAAATATGGGGGCATCTGATGTTTGTTCATGGTTTTCGTACTCAGATATAATCCTTTTCGTCATCTCTGAATCAGAAATCAATCCCCTTCTCCGATTCGGATTTTCAAAATCTTCTGCAGCAATAAATGTGTCAATTCCCAAATTAGGATACGCCGTATTTCTACTCCAGAACTTTCGGTAATAGCCATGAATGGCCATCGTGTCATATCCTTTGGACTTCAAATACTGCGGAGTAGAAAACATTTCTTGTGTAACATACTGCTGATACGGTTTGCTGCCAGCCGGAAGATGTTCCAAAGAAAAACCAGTCAATGCTTCAAATTCCACATCACAGGTACCGCCGCCAAAAGAGGGTGAATAACATCTTCCATATGCGGCTTGATTCATTAAGGCATGAAGATTCGGTGTAAGTTCACGATCGAAAACGACTCCCTCTAACCTTCATACATCCCAAAAAGACTCATTCATAATATAGATTATATTCGGTTCTTCTACCACCTGATCTTCATTGGCTGCATAGCAATTTTCGTAAAAAGGCTCCCCATTCTGCAATTTGGCCTTTTCTGTTCGCTGCACAATCTCTAGTACGGACTCTTCGGAATAATTCTCCGGCTCTTCAATATCCAAAACGCGCAAATTTGTAAAAAAGCCAGTAATGATACCATAATTTTTGTAGTATCGGTCTTGCATCCACATATCTTCATAAATGCCAAAAAACTGGCAGACACTCGTATTTATCCAAACGCCAAAAACAAGAAAGACGGAAAGCAAGGCACCAATACCGGAAAAAATCAAGCGCCATCTCCAACCTTCTTTATACGGCAAACAAATAAAGCCGGAAAACACAGTCATCGCCACAACAATCAAAGCCACTATGACCATCGACGGCTGTATCTGCAGTTGAATATGATCAGCTACTCCGGCTAAATCGCCTATTTGAGAAAAATCCCAAGGTAAAAATGGTTCTCCCCGCATTTCCAATTTATAATATGTGACAATTCCCGCTACATTGGACAAAATTCCCTCTAAAAGAGTAGCGATCCAATGCTTTCCGGTAAGTTGGCTTATGATCAAATAAATTGAAACTAAAAACACCCAACCGAATAAAAAACCAAAGAAATGCGGAAAAAACCTTGTAGTCCAAAAGTCTGAAAATAAAGTTCCTCGATGGATCCATTCCATTGTAAAGAGAAAAATTGTAGGAGCAGCTAGCGACCAGATCAAATTCACTTTAGAGGACTTTCTCCAATTCGCCACCTCTTTTTTTCTCTCCTGTTGTTTCATATTTAATCACCTTTATTTTTATGCTCTTATCAGTTTTAGTCGATTCTTCCATTATATAATATTTGTCAAGTTATATCATGAAAGGAAGTCTTTTTTTCCTTTCTGGCACGACGATTTGGGTCTCAACCAGAATGACGTCTCGGCCAATTTTACGAATGTCTTTCCACGGAATCAATACATCCTCTTCTCTACCCAAAAGTCCAAACAATTTTAAACGCCCATATAATACAATATTTTGGATAGCCGCAGTCTTTTCATCAAAGGAAATATCATCCACCTTCCCCAAATTTTTCCCCGTGGAAATGCAAATAACATCATGCTGGCAAAGTTCATACAATGTCATAACGACATTCCCCCCTTCATTTATTCACATTTTATTCCAGAACAAGGGGTTTCTATGCCGAAGAAAATGTTGTATAATAAAAAACAATATCGAATAAGAACGATATGGTGGGTGATTTTTTGTACAAAAATATTATTTTTGATCTAGGGGGCGTAGTGGTCGACTTCAATCCCCGTGAATTTCTCGTAGATCATTTTCTCAATGAAAAAATAGAAAATCAACTATACGATATTACGTTTGGCAGTGCCGAGTGGCTCAAAATCGATGCAGGCGTTTTGGACCGAACACAGGCCTATGACATCATGCGTGAAAAAGGTCGAACGCTCGGTCTGGGATTCGAAATAGAAACCATTCTAAACGACTGGTTTGATATGCTGAATACCAAAGACGACGTTGTGCAGTTGATGAAACGTTTAAAAAAACGAGGATATAAACTTTTTTATCTGTCTAATATTGCGGATGATGTATTGGAAACACTTTCTCAACGCAGATTCTGGTCATTCTTTGACGGTGGCATTGCATCTTGCGAAGTCCATATGTTGAAACCCGATATTAGAATTTATCAGGCACTACTTGATAAATATCACCTGATCCCATCCGAAAGCATCTTTATTGATGATAATAAAATCAATGCTTCGGCTGCATTTGACGCAGATATGGTAGGTGTCCATTTCCGCAATGTTCGAACATTACAACGCGCCTTAAAAAGTTATGGTGTTGAAAGTGAAAAAAAGCTTTCACGACATGTGCAAAAGGAAATCGCAAAAACGACTTCTGGAACTACGAAATGATAAAAATGGCAGGCGGCTTTTGTGAAAGCTGCCTGCCATTTTTAAATTTGTTTTTTTATTCTTTCCAATGCTCCTTTTTCCAGTCTGCTAACCTGCGCTTGACTGATTCCAATCTCACGCGCCACTTCCACCTGTGTTTTTCCCGCAAGATAACGCAACGAAATAATTTTCTTTTCGCGATCTGACAGAGCACTGATTGTATCTCGAAATTGAATAGTTGAAATCCAATTTTCTTCGCTTTCATTTTCTCCTACCTGATCCATTACATACAAAGTATCCCCGCCATCGCTATAAACAGGTTCATACAAAGAAATTGGCTCCACTACGGATTCCAGCGCCAACGTTACGGTCGCCTGGGGCTGTCCGATTAAATCCGAAATTTCTTGAATGGTAGGGTCTCTCCCCAGCCTTTTTTGCAAAGATTCCCTCGCCTGCATAGCGCGATAGGCCATATCACGTACCGAACGACTAACACGCATACTGTTATTATCTCGCAAAAAACGCCGAATTTCACCAATAATCATTGGTTGCCCATAGGTAGAAAAGCGAAGTCCCAAATCGGGATTAAAATGGTCAATCGCTTTTATAAGACCAATGCATCCCACTTGAAACAAATCGTCCATATTTTCTCCTCGCATCGCAAATTTTTGCACCACACTCAATACGAGTCGTAAATTTCCTTGAATCATCGCCTGACGAGCCTTTTCATCGCCTGCCTGAGCCTTGCGAATCAGTTCGATCTTTTCTTTTTCTTTGAGCACTGGTAGCTTCGCGGTGTTGACCCCACAAATTTCTACTTTGTGATACTGCAATCGCCACACTCCCTCTGAACAAATTCTTGTTCAGAGTATGGGCGTAATATTTTGAATTCATGAGAAGAAAACTCTTCCAATTTTATTGCTCTATTCTTTCTAACTCTCCACGCAAACGCTTAATAATTCTCTTTTCCAAACGTGAAATATAACTTTGAGAAATCCCTATCATATCTGCCACTTCTTTTTGTGTGTGTTCTTTTCCGCCATCTAATCCAAATCTTAATTCCATAATTTGTTTTTCACGCGGGTTTA
>NZ_CAUWGY010000124.1:0-4555 GCF_963558415.1 uncultured Ruthenibacterium sp.
TATCCTCGTCCCGACGGTGGGGAAGATGGTGCAGGCGCATTCAATGGGGATATGGGCGTGATTGAATCTGTAGATGTACGCGCAGGAAGCGTCACTGTTCGCAGTGAAGATCGGCGTATTGTTTATACTTCTGAATTTTTGCGTGAGTTGGAACCAGCCTATGCCGTGACCATTCATAAAAGTCAGGGAAGCGAGTTCCCGGCGGTGATTGTGCCGGTCATGGATGTGCCACCAAAACTTTGCTATCGAAATCTTCTTTATACAGGAGTGACTCGGGCGAAGAATCTTTGTGTGTTGGTAGGACACAGTCGTGAAGTAGTCCAAATGGTTCACAGCGTGAGACGAAATAAACGGTTTTCTTGTCTTGCAAACCTTTTGCAGGAGGAGCAAGAATGAAAGAACTTTTGAAAACGCTTTTCCTTCCGCCACGCTGTCCTTATTGCAATGAGGTTTTGGGATTTATCCCTGAATGTGAAAAGTGTAAAATAAAACTGCCGGAATTGCGTTGTATTCCAGACCCAATTGAACGAGACGATGTTCATTTCATAAAAGAAGCTTACGCAGTTTATTACTACAGATATCCTATTAAAAATGCAATTTGGCGATTGAAGTACAACGATGAACCGGAACTTGCAGATGTTTTCGGTGTTGAGATGGCAAAACTGGTTCAACAGTTTGCGTTAAATCCTAGTTTGATTGTGCCTGTTCCTGCACGAAAGAAAAAGATTCGGGCTCGGGGATATTCTGCGCAGGCCCTTTTGGCCGAGCGAATTGGAAAAGAATTGAATATTCCGGTGAGCAATGAGGTGCTGGAGAAGATTATGGATACGCAGGACCAGCATCATTTGTCCGAGAGAGAAAGAAAAGTGAATTTGCTTGGAGCATTTGAGGTGCGAGATTTTAGAACGGTAAGGGGAAAACGAATTTTACTGGTGGACGATGTGTTCACCACCGGTGCAACGGTAGATGAGTGTGCTAAAATGCTTTTGGCAGCCGGAGCAGTTCGGTGTGATGTGGTTTGCTTTGCCGAGGCGGAAGAAAAAACACAATTTGGGGTTGTTTAGTAAAAAAGCGCGGCCTACTGGCCGCGCTTTCGCTTTTTAACCATTCAATTCGGTTCCGGGGTAATAATAGGACAAAATTTCAGCATAGGTTTTTCCATTGAGAGCCATAGCGCTTGCTCCGTATTGGCTCATCCCGACACCATGTCCGTAACCATGTGTGGTAATTGAGAAGACCTTGTCCTCGGTATATGTAATCGTGAAGGCAGCGCTTCGAAGGGCGAGAGCGTTTCTTACATCTGGTCCCTTACATACGACTTGGCCAATGTGGACATTTTTTACATAACCAGCAGGCGAGAGTTCCAGTTGGGTAAACCACTGGGATGGATCACCGGATAAATCCAATCCCGCAAAGCTGGAAGAAAGGTATTCCGACACCTCTTGTGCAGTCATGGTGATGGTTTGTTCGTAATCCGGACTTTGAAGATCTAGAGAAGAGTCTACGCTGACAAGATAAGGCAGTGCAGAACCCCACACGTTTTCACTGGATTCTGTCATTCCATTGCTGATCGCATGATAGCATGTGAGCGCTGGCTGACCGTCGTAAAGGAGAACCTTGTCTAAAACAGGAGCGACCACGCTTTCCAAACGCGCTTTGTTTTCTTCATAATCTTCTCCCCAAAGGCTTTGCATTACTTCATCGGTGACAAATCCCAGCCTTCGCACTGGATCCGCTTTGAAGTAAGCACCTTTCAAAGTCGGATCAGAGCCGTCGCACTGAGCCTTGACAGCTAGGGCATAGCTATGTGCTGCCACCGCCTGCGCGCGAAGAGCCTCGTCGGGATAGGATATGGGCATCTCCGCCGCTACGGCTCCCAGGACATAGTCGTGTATGGATACCGTCATGACGGTATCGGTGTCTTCATCCAAAATCAGAAGGGATTCTTCGCTGTTCTCGTCCAAAGCGGAATTGGCACTGGACAAATCGTTTTGGAAAATGGATGAGGAACTTGCTTTGTCAGAATTTTGCGGGATGAAAAGTGTGATCATCGGCAAAAGATAGACCAGCAGGGCGAACAGAAGGATCAAGGGCAAAGTCTTTTTCATTTGTATTTCCTCCATTTTTTCTCCTCGCCTATGCTGTCCCTTGTTTTTTATTGCGGTATCTTGTACAATAAATTCATATGTAATTCATTGCGGAATTACGAATAGAGGGAAGAAAATCACAGGGAAGGAGAATCCATATGTCTGTCAACCAGAATCTTGAGAAGACAGGCTCTGCTGCATACCTATGCGAGGAGTATCTGAAAAATAACTTCATTGATCCTGCGACGTGTGAACGTTTAGGTGTGAAACGAGGGCTCAGAAATCCGAATGGGACCGGTGTTTTGGCTGGCCTGACCAATGTCTGCGATGTAGTGGGATACGATCTTGTGGACGGAAAGCCGGTGCCGGCTCCCGGAAAATTGATTTATCGTGGCATTGATGTCGCGGACATCGTTGAGGCAGCGTACAAAGAGGACCGGTTTGTTTTCGAGGAGGTCATTTGGCTACTTTTGTTTGGTAGTTTGCCCAATTCGAAGGACCTTGCGCGTTTTCGGCGAATTTTGGAGGAAAACCGGGCTTTGCCGGATAATTTCGCCGAAGATATGATTATGAAAGCACCGTCGCCCAATATTATGAATAAGATGGCGCGAAGTGTTTTGGCTCTGTATTCGTACGACGATGCTCCTGAGGATATGTCGCTGGCGAATATTCTGGCACAGAGCATTGGCTTGATTGCAAGTTTGCCAACGATTATGGTAAATGCTTATCAAATTAAGCGTCGTGTTTATGACCGACAAAGCATGTACTTGCATTTGCCCATTCCGGGCCAGAGCACGGCTGAGCATATCTTATCCACATATCGTGCAGATCAGAAGTTTACAAAAGAAGAAGCTCGTCTTTTGGATTTGTGCCTAGTCCTGCATGCAGATCATGGTGGCGGTAACAACTCTACATTTGCGTGCCGAGTTCTGTCGTCTTCCGGAACAGATACTTATTCGGCCATTGCTGCAGCTATTGGAAGTTTGAAAGGACCGAAACATGGTGGCGCAAACCATAAGGTTATGCAGATGCTGGACCATATGAAAGAAGAGGTCCACGATTACTACGATGACGATGAAATTCGGATGTATTTGCGCAAGCTTCTGTGTAAAGAGGCGGGCGATCGCTCCGGGTTAATTTATGGAATGGGCCATGCGGTCTACACCCAAAGTGACCCTCGTGCAGTCATTTTGCGCAGTCATGCAGGTGGTTTGGCTCATGAAAAAGGGTTTGATGATGAGTTCCATCTGCTATGTGCTGTAGAGCGCTTGGGACCGTCGATCATCGAGGAGATGAAAGGCAAGGCAGCTTGTGCTAATGTTGACTTGTTCTCTGGATTGATTTACCGGATGCTGGGCATCAGCGACGATTTGTTTACACCGCTGTTTGCTATCAGCCGTATTCCTGGTTGGTGTGCACATCGTGTGGAGGAAGTGGTGTTTGCCAATCGTATCATTCGACCTGCTTATAAGTATCTGGGAAAAGAGCAGAAATACATTCCCCTAGAGGCACGCTGATGAAAAAAATCTTTTCTGTTGCGGCACTGGCTGTGAGTGCAGTACTGGGAGTACTTTATTTGTTGAGTCTTTTATGGTGGACGGATCCTTCTACCGGATTTGTTACCTGGGGAGGAACGCAAACGCGTTATTTCGCGATGTTGTTTCCGGTGTTGTTGGCTTTTTGTGTTGGGCGAGCCACATCCGCAAAGGTACGCTTTCGAAATGCTTGGCGGTCCACCAAAGTGCTGCTCCCGGTATCTATGGCAAGTGCAGTCTATGGTTTTATGACCATTTTTTCGGTATTGTTTGGAGCACAAACGCCTTCTAGAAGTCATCATTTGACTGCTACACTTGCTTTGTTGGGCGATTTGGCAGAGTTGCTTTTGGCAGTCCTGTTCCTTTTGTTTAGCCTTTGGGGAATTTTGATTTTTTTAGGCGGCCATCAGGGACAGACGAGCGCTTCGCTGTACCTCGGCCTTGCAGGCAGCACAGCGTTTTTCTTGCATACGGTGTTATGCTTTTTAATGCAGCCTGCAAGCCTTTACCGTATCCCACCTGTTGTGGAAATCCTTGCGGCACTTGCAGCATTGGTGTTTGTAAGTACCTATCTGAAGGTATATTATTTGCCAGAACAGCAGGGGAGTGTACGTGGCGTATGTCGAAACGGACTACTTGCATTTTTCTTTTGCACTTGTTTGGAGACACCTCAGGCCATTTGGCAATTTGCAAATGGAGAAGGTTCCTTGCTTAATCTTTTGCTGGGAATTGTGCTGGGGTTGGTGGGCCTTTGGGGAGCAATGGTATCTTCGAAGGTTTCATGGAATTGCTGAAAATAAAAACAGTGCCCGATATTCGTTCGGGCACTGTTTTTTAATTCTTATTTCGAATCAAAAGATTTTTACCGCCGTTTTCAAGCGGTTCGTATTTCGTTTCAAAAGCCTTGGTGTAATCCACAAGTTTGTGTAATTT
>NZ_CAUWGY010000125.1:0-4397 GCF_963558415.1 uncultured Ruthenibacterium sp.
AAGAGCCACATAAGATACTACAAGCCTGTGGTAATTATTTGTAACAGGGCAACATACAGCGCAGCAAATAATTTTGCTTCAATAATGAAGTCTTTGCCATCTACAGTAACAACCATATCTTCCATCGGTGCATCCATGATGATAGCCTCAATACGGCTATCATTTTGGTATTCCTCTAGCAGTCCGCTGATGTCTTGTTCTACGCCTTGTGGAACACCAGGATTTTCATTGCCTACCTCGCCACCACTTGTAAACGAAGGAACAAGCAGAAGATTTAGAACCGAGTTTCCCTGCTTTTCTAAAAGCTCCTGAAACGCTTCATCGCTACTTCCATTTAACATACCGCTGAAGTTTACAGCAAGACAGGAAGCAGCAATCGCCATTGCAAGGACGATAGAGAGAAGTTTTCCCATCTGGCGCTTGCCGGTCACTCCGGCCATCCGCAGAGCAGAGCGCATGGTCAGGCGGAGATTCTCCGTGGAGCGGCTATGTGCTTTCGTGGTGCTGTCACCTTTGTCCGATCTAATCAGTACGCCTTTATCTAACTCAAAAACGGAGCATTTACCTTGAATGAGAGAGATGTCGTGGGTCACAACGATGACCGTCCGCTCTTTGGCAATTGACGTCAGTAGTGCCCCAATCTCATGGGCGGTTTTGGCATCCAATGCAGCAGTAGGCTCATCGGCAATCAGCACCTGAGGATCTTTCATCAGTTCTCTGGCAATGGCTACGCGCTGCTTCTGTCCGCCTGACAGTGTGCGAACCTTCTGATCAGCCAGTTTTTCAATCCCCAACTTTTTTAAGAGCATACTCAGACGCTTTTCACTATCGTTTCGACTCAGATAGGTCGGAACCAAAATGTTCTCCCGAACAGTTAGTTCGTCAATCAAGTGGAACCCCTGGGCAATAAAGCCAAGTTCCGTTGCATAGAACTGGGAGCGATCCTGATCAGAAAGTTCTTTAAGGTTTCTGCCACAATAAAATGCTTCGCCTTCATACTGTCTATCCATGGAAGAAAGAATGCGGAGCAATGTTGTTTTTCCACTACCGGATGCGCCGATGATGTAGTTCATCCCTCCGCTAATGGAGAGTGACACATTTTTTAGCGCTACTTCGCCCCCAAATGTTTTGGTGATATTTTTTAATTCAAACATGGGTTATTCCTCGTTCCCTTTCTGTGCAATCTTCTCAATTTCATTCTTCATTGTGACACGCCAGTGGTTCTTGGGCATTGCGCCAACATAAGGCTCACTGACCACATTCCCTTCGCTGTCTACAAAGAAACTTTCCGGAAATGCCTGAATGCCCTTCAAACGACCTTCCAGAAGCACGCTGTCTGGGATCAGGGTAGGATACTCTACTCCTGCGGTTTTAATGATTTCCTTTGCTTTTTTCAGGCTGTCCTCATTGATCTCATTGGTATTTCCAACATCCATACAAACACTGATGATGTTGAAGCGAACACCGTCATCCTGAAATTCCTTTCTCAGTTCATTCAAAATGGGCATTTCCTCAATGCAATAGCTGCAAGTAGTTGTCCAAAGATTAACCATGGTCAAATCGTAATCTGCAAAAATATCCTTGGAAACAGCATTACCATCAAAATCCTGTGCGGAGAAATCGCCCAAAGAAACAGGCTTAGACTCATTCTGTTCTGATGTGGAGGACCCCTGCTGCGCCTCAGCGACGGTGGTTGAAGCTCCTCCGTTTGTGTCGGCGTTTGTGTTGGACTTTCCACAAGAAGCCAAACTAAGTGCCATCACCAGCAGCAAAAATACTGAAATCATTTTTTTCATCTTAAATACAATCCTTTCTTTGTTGTAGTGTAGTTACATTACATAAGGATTATAGCGCGGCTGGTATAAAATCCATATAAAGAGGACGCCGGAAGAAATTCTTCCGGCGTCCTCTCTCATTAGATATTTCCTTCGTAGTGCAATTCTGTCCTTTTCTTTATATATTACCATGAAATCCTACGATAAATGTACTGCCTTGAGGTTGATTATTTTTCACATAAATGTATCCATTATGCTTTTCTATAATACTTTTTACAATGGCTAGCCCAAGACCACTGCCACCCAGTTCTCGACTGCGAGACTTGTCCACACAGAAAAATGTGTCAAAAATATGAGACTTAGCCTCATCAGGAATACCGATACCGGTATCTGCAATAGTTACCTGAGCATCTGTTATTTCGATGAAAATGGAGCCGCAATCTACATTGTAGCGGATTGCATTGGAGATCAGATTAAAAAACGCTCGCTGCAACAAACTGTCATCGCCTAACGCTGTTCCTTGGCCAGAAATCGTAATTTCAATTTGTTTAGTAGCAGCATATTCTTCAAGTTCAAAGACCGTTTCTTCAAGCAAAGGTCTCAACTCTACTGGTTCCTTTTTTCCTATCCCTTGTTCGTTGGTAAATGTGAGCAGATCTTTTACCAGATTGGAAAGACGCTCTGTGCTTTCTCCAATACTTTGGAGCAAATTTGTATATTCCTCAGGATTTCGATCTGGCTTCATTTGAAATACATCCAACTGGGTTTGAATCGCAGCGAGAGGGGTACGTAATTCATGGGCAGCATTAGCAGAAAAATTTTTTTGTACCTGATAAGACAGATTGAGTTTCTCGGTCATATTTTGAAACGCCTGAGCCAACTTTGCAACTTCATCTTTTGTTTGTGGAATTGAGACACCCTCATCTAGATTGTGAATGTCAATATGTTGAACTCTCTCTGTAAGGTCTTCCAATGGCTTAAGTGTTCTGGAAGCAAACAGATAGGTTAAAGCAGAACCTATCGCAATAAGACATAACATAACCAACACGGTTGTTCCCCTAAATTGCCAGAGAGCTTCCGTGACTGCAACAGAGGGCTCCGATATTATTGCCGGCATACTTTCATCAACAGAGATCGCTGGCGTAGTAATGGTGGCCTGAACCAGCCCATTGGTTGAGTAAATAGTAGAGATTGCAAACGCCACACACATAACAGTTAAAATACATACTGAAATAGTAGTTAGTTTTAGCTTTAACGGGATACTTCTTTTCATATGCTTCCTTCCTCACGAATTACATACCCTTCGCCGATAATGTTGCAGATAGGATCATATCCCAACTGTGCTTTTAACTTCCGACGCAGGGAGGACATATGAACTCGAACTGAATTAGAAAAGGTGTCAGCATTACTGTCCCATACGTGTTCAATCAATTCTTCTAACTTGATTACTCGTCCTTTGTGCAGCAGCAGATACTCCAATAGGGCATTTTCTTTCGTAGTCAGAGAAACTGGATGCCCCGCTGCGGTTACGATTCTGGATGCGGTGTCAAAACAAAGAGACCCACTGGACAAAACAGTGTTTTCGATCACTGTTTTCCTACGTAGCAGTGAGCGCACACGAGCCTCTAACTCCGCAAAATGAAAAGGTTTAGTCAGGTAGTCGTTGGCTCCCAAATCCAGCCCTTTTACCTTGTCTTCAATCCCATCACGGGCAGACAGAATCAACACAGGAACATCCAAATTTTCCTTACGAAAATTTTCGAGCACAGAAAACCCATCTAGCTTGGGTAGATTCAGGTCCAGAATGATGAGATCATATCTTTCATAAAAGGCCTTTTCATCTGCACTCTCTCCATCTCCCGCTACATCAATAGCATATCCTTTCAAACGTAACCCTTCTGCAAGGGAGTTGCGCAGCTTTTCTTCATCTTCTACAATCAAAATTTTCATCGAACCACCTCGTTTCTACGTTGAGTGTATATAAAGAGCTATAAAATTCGTGTAAAGTTGAAATCATCTTTACTGTCTGGGCGAATCGATATTCACCCTTCAACTAAGTTTCTTCTTATTTATGATAGCATATATCTCTTTGCAAGAACAATCTAATTAGTATGAAATTTCTATATGTGATTTATTATTTGTGTTCGATAGAAAAAACATCGGATAAATCACCCTTGACAAATCTCTTTTCAAAAGAAAATCCTTATGAAGTACGCAACCGACAGCGGTTTCCCCAATCCTACATTTTTCATCGACGATGGCGTTTCCGGGGTGACGTTTGACCGTCCGGGCTGGAATGAAATGATATTCGGTATATCGCCATCAATGACGGCGTGGACAGCGACAAGGGCGACAATGATTTTACCCCTTTCCGTAATCTGTTCAATGACTTCTACGCCCGCGATACCAGCAAGAAAATCCGGGCTGTTATACGGGCCAAAGGAAACGCCGGGGAACACCTCTGCACTAATCCGCCCTACGGGTATATGAAAGACCCAGCAGACAAAAAGAAGTGGATCGTGGATGAGGAAGTCGCCGAGATTGTCAAACGGATTTTTGATCTGTGCATTGCGGGGAAAGGCCCCATGCAGATTGCCAAGCTGCTGACCGCCCAACACATCC
>NZ_CAUWGY010000126.1:0-4212 GCF_963558415.1 uncultured Ruthenibacterium sp.
GCCATGTTTTTCTACTCCCTTTCCTTAAAACTCGGCGCCGCATTTTTTGCAGACGCGCACTTTTTTACCGTCTTTTTCCGTGTGGCCCACACGTGTGGCCTTGCCGCACTTGGGGCACACCGGCATCACCTTATCGGCATACAGAGCGCCCTCGGCCTTGACAATGCCACCCTGCTCGCCCTGACGGCGGGGTTTGACGTGTTTGGTCACCATATTGCGGCCTTCCACGATGACTTTGCCTTCCTTGGGGCTGACCTGCAAAACCTTACCAGAATTACCGCGATCTTTGCCGCTGATAATCATAACGGTGTCGCCGGTTTTAACATGAACTTTTGCCATTCTTGTAAAACCTCCTTACAGCGATTCCGGAGCAAGGCTGACGATTTTCAGATAACCGCAATCACGCAGTTCGCGTGCGACCGGCCCAAAAATACGGGTGCCTCTCGGGTTTTTGTCTTCGCGGATAAGCACCGCGGCGTTTTCATCAAAACGGATGTAAGAACCATCCTCACGGCGCAGGCCCTGTTTGCTGCGGACAACCACAGCCTTGACCACATCGCCTTTTTTCACTGTGCCATTGGGCGCTGCTTTTTTGACCGAAGCCACAATCACATCGCCAATGCCGGCATATCTCTTGCGGGAACCGCCAAGCACACGAATGCACATAATTTCTTTGGCACCGGTGTTGTCGGCAACTTTGAGATAGCTTTGCATCTGTACCATAAGACAGAATCTCCTTTCAAAGCTGTGTTATTTCGCCTTCTCGACGATCTTGACCAGTCTCCAGCGCTTATCTTTGCTCAGGGGACGAGTCTCCATGATCATCACGCGGTCGCCCACGCCGCACTCATTGTTTTCGTCGTGAGCTTTAAACTTCACGGTGCGCTTCATGATCTTTTTGTAGAGAGGGTGCTGCACGCTGTCTTTTACGGCGACAACAACGGTTTTATCCATTTTGTCGGACACAACCACACCCACGCGGGTCTTTCTCAAATTGCGTTCCATGTCTTTCCTCCCTCTCCTTATTGTGCGTCTTTCAGCTCATTGGCACGCATCACGGTTTTGATGCGGGCAATGTCTTTTTTGACGGTCTCGATCCGGCCGGGATTATCCAGCTGGTTAATGGCGTGCTGGAAGCGAAGGTTGAACAGCTCTTCTTTCAGCTCGCCCAGCTTTTTGGTCAGTTCGGCAGCGCTCATTTCGCGCAGTTCAGCTGCTTTCATGCTTATTCGACCTCCTCACGTTTGACAAACTTGCACTTTACAGGCAGTTTGTGAGCTGCAAGGCGCAGAGCCTCACGAGCTACATCTTCGCTGACGTCGGCCAGTTCAAACAGAACACGGCCCGGTTTCACAACGGCTACCCAGTACTCGGGGCTACCTTTACCGGAACCCATGCGGGTCTCAGCAGGCTTCTCAGTAACGGGTTTGTCCGGGAAAATCTTGATCCAAACCTTACCGCCACGTTTGATGTAACGTGTCATAGCGATACGAGCGGCTTCGATCTGATTGGAAGTAATCCAAGAGGGCTCGAGGGCAACAATGCCATACTCGCCCTGAGAAACTGTATTACCGCGCATCGCTTTGCCCTTCATGCGGCCACGCTGAACACGACGGTATTTTACGCGTTTCGGCAGTAACATTATTTGTTGCCTCCTTCTTTGCGGAATGTCTCCTTACGGGGAGCCGGTTTCGCGCCTTTCAGCACTTCGCCTTTATAGATCCAAACCTTGACGCCGATCTTACCATAAGTGGTGTTCGCCTCGGCAAAGCCATAGTCGATGTCAGCACGCAAAGTCTGCAGAGGAATGGTTCCCTCATGATAATGCTCGCTACGAGCGATGTCCGCGCCGCCCAAACGGCCGCCAACCTGCACTTTGATACCCTTAGCAGGAACTGCGCCGGTGCCACGACGAGGGCTCATCGCATTGCGCATGCACATTTTCACCGCACGGCGGAAAGAAACGCGGCGCTCCAGTTGAGCAGCAACGTCCTCAGCAGCCAACTGAGCATTGGTGGAAATGTTGTTTACCTCAACGATGTTCACATAAACATCTTTGTTGATCATCTTAGTGAGCTGAGCCTGCAGCTTCTCTTTCTCGGAGCCACCCTTGCCGATCACCATACCGGGCTTTGCGCAGTGGATGGTGACGCGAACACGAGGTTTGCCGCTCTGGCTGTCGAAGGTGCGTTCGATCTCAATTTTAGGAACACCCGCATTGTACAGTTGCTTTTTCAGCACTTTGCGGATTTTGTAGTCCTCAACGAGGGTATCGCCGAAGTCACGTTTGGAGGTGTACCAGCGGCTGTCCCAATCTTTGATGACGCCCACGCGAATGCCGTGGGGATTGACTTTCTGACCCATACTGCTTAACCTCCTTACTCTTTCTCTTTGAGAACGACCGTAATGTGGCTGGTTCTCTTGAGGATTCTGTACGCACGGCCCTGTGCACGAGGCATAACACGTTTCAGTGTGGGGCCAGGAGTGACAAAGCACTCAGCAACATACAGGTTGTTTTTGTCCATGTTGTGGTTGTTTTCCGCATTGGCGGCAGCAGATTTCACCAGCTTGTAAAGGAGCTCAGAGGCGGCCTTCGGGGTGTACTGCAGAATCGCCAGCGCCTTGTCGACTTCCTGTCCGCGGATGAGATCCAGCACGACGGAAACCTTGCGGGGCGCGATGCGGGCGTATCTAAGATGTGCCCTTGCTTCCATTTGTAATCCTCTCCTATCCTTTATTTACCGGTTGTCTTGCCGCCGGCATGACCTTTAAATGTGCGGGTCGGCGCGAACTCGCCCAGCTTGTGTCCGACCATATCCTCGGTCACATAAACGGGAACGTGTTTGCGGCCGTCATGCACCGCGAAGGTGTGGCCAACGAAATCCGGGAAAATCGTAGAGGAGCGGCTCCAGGTTTTGAGCACTCTCTTTTCACCAGCTTCGTTCATCGCTTTTACGCGTTTGAGCAGCACCGGCTGTACGAAAGGTCCTTTTTTAACACTTCTGCCCATGTCAGCTCTCCTCCTTATTTCGAGTTGGCGCGTTTCACGATGAACTTATCGCTGCGCGCATGATGTTTGCGGGTCTTGTAACCCAGAGCAGGTTTGCCCCACGGGGTAACAGGTCCGGGACGACCGACCGGGCTCTTGCCCTCACCACCGCCGTGCGGGTGATCGCAGGGGTTCATGACAGAACCACGAACGGTAGGACGCCAGCCCATATGACGTTTGCGGCCAGCCTTACCAAGGTTCACATTCTCGTGGTCGATGTTGCCGACCTGACCAACCGTTGCAACACAGTTTACAGGAACGTTGCGCATCTCACCAGACGGCAGACGAACCAAAGCGTATTTGCCCTCTTTTGCCATCAACTGAGCCATGTTACCAGCAGAGCGAACCAACTGAGCGCCTTTGCCCGGATACAGCTCAATGTTGTGGATGATGGTACCAACAGGAATGTTGGTGAACGGCAGGCAGTTGCCCGGCTTAATGTCCGCATTTGCACCGCTCATCACGGTATCGCCGACTTTCAAGCCTTCCGGAGCGATGATGTAGCGTTTCTCTCCATCCTCATACTCCAGCAGCGCGATGTGCGCAGAACGGTTCGGATCATATTCCAAAGTTTTGACAGTAGCGGGAACATCCACTTTATCACGTTTGAAATCGATCACACGATATTTTGTGCGATTTCCGCCACCATGATGACGGACAGTAATACGACCGGTGTTATTGCGGCCAGCGGATTTTTTCATCGGCTCCAGCAGGCTGCGCTCCGGCGCAACTTTCGACAGGCAGCTGTAATCGGTCGTGGTCATACCACGGCGACCCGGCGTAGTCGGTTTGTACTTTTTAATAGCCATGTCTTTTCCTCTTTCTCTTATGATCTGTTATCGGAGTCATATCTCCATAGCTGAGCCCTTCTCGGGCTCCCGTGCTTAAACCATGGACTCGAAGAACTCGATGCCCTTGGAATCTTTTGTAAGGGTAACAATCGCTTTCTTAGAAGCAGCAGTGTAACCTGCATGCATACCCTGGCGGCGATAACGGCCGCGCACGGAAATGGTGTTGACTTTCGCAACCTTTACACCGAACAGTTCTTCGGCAGCGCGTGCAATGTCAACTTTGGTGGCGTTGATCGCAACTTTGAAGGAATACTTCTTGTTAGCGATGCCAGCCATGGAAGCCTCGGTAATGACCGGGGCGAGGATGATGTC
>NZ_CAUWGY010000127.1:0-4135 GCF_963558415.1 uncultured Ruthenibacterium sp.
GCCATGAAACGTGTAGGGGACGCAATGCCGGCCGCTCTTCGGGAAACTGCCGAGGGCGGACTTGCCGCTACTCCCACCGGTCGCAAATTGTTTGAGCAAGTCTTTGGCACATCCGGCTGCCCGGGATGCGGAAAATAAATTTTAACAACAAAATAAAAAGTGCGGCATGCAATGCATGCCGCACTTTTTGTATCAAGAAACTTGTCTACCCTTTTGCAGTTCTTCCAAAATGATTCTCCGTGCTTGCCGTGCCTTTTCTTTCTCCAAGGCTGGAACTCCATCAAGCGGATACTCTATTCCCAATGCCTTGTATTTAGCACACCCCATTGTATGATAACCAAGCACATCCAACCCTTTTAAGGTCTTCAAAGGGACCAGCAAGCGGCCCAGCGCCCGCAATTCCTCTTCTGAATCCGTCAAACCAGGCACCACTACATGGCGCACTACCATCGACACACCCGCCTCTGATAAAGCCTGCGCGAAGTTTAAAACAGGTGTCTGCGGATGGCCGGTCAGTTTTTTATGCCCCACCGGATCTGCATGTTTTATGTCCAGCAACACTAAATCTGTACTCTGAAACAGTTCCTGAAATTCCTGATTTCGCTCGGGGCGGTACACAATCCCCGAAGTATCCAGGCAAGTATGAATCCCATGTGCTTTTGCCCTTTGGAACAATGTAGTTAAAAAAGGAAGTTGCAAAAGCGGTTCGCCACCCGTAGCTGTAATGCCACCAGAACGATAAAAACTGCGGTTGCGATCATACGCTCTCAAGATTTCATCTACCGACATTTCTCTTCCGCCATCCAGCGCCCACGTGTCCGGATTGTGACAATACAAGCAGCGCATGTGGCATCCCTGAAAAAACACCACAAAACGCACGCCCGGACCGTCTACCGTTCCGAAACTTTCTATGGAGTGGATGCGGCCAGTCTCACATGGCGTCATGGAACGTACGGGAGATGACTTCGTCCTGCTGCTCACGCGTCAATTTGTTGAAATTGACTGCATAACCGGATACGCGCACTGTAAGCTGCGGATATTTTTCCGGGTGAGCCTGCGCATCAAGCAGGGTGTCTCTTGTAAATACATTTACATTCAAATGATGTCCGCCTTTTTCCGCATAACCGTCCAACAGGCTGACCAGATTATCGATTTGAGAATCAGTTGCTTTCATAATGGTACTCCTCTCCGAATATCTTATTGCTCTTCCACTGTCAAATTGGGCTCACAGCAAGCACAATCCGGTTCCAGCTCGAAGGTAATGCCATCAAACAAAATCGCATCGTCCTTACCCAGCGCACCGGGCACAATGGAAAATGTATTGGAAATGCCGTCTTGTGCATCTTTGAAGGGCAACTTTGCAACCGAGCTGAGAGACGCCACAGCCCCTTTGGTATCGCGACGATGCATGGGATTGGCGCCGGGTGCAAAAGCCTCGCCTGCCTTTCGGCCATCGGGAGTAGATCCCGTATTCTTTCCGTAGACCACGTTGGATGTAATCGTCAGAATGGAAGTCGTAGGGATGCCGCCGCGGTAAGTATGATTTCCCTTAACATAATTCATAAACTCATGAACCACGTCATAAGCAATGCTATCCACGCGGTCATCGTCGTTTCCGTATTTGGGGAAATCTCCCTCAATTGCATAGTCCACAACCACACCGTTTTCATCGCGGATGGTCCGCACTTTCGCGTATTTGATGGCGGACAAAGAATCCGCAACAACCGACAATCCTGCAATTCCAGTTGCAAACCAGCGAGTAACCTCTTTGTCGTGCAACGCCATCTGCAAACGCTCGTAACAATATTTATCATGCATATAATGAATGATATTTAAAGCATTGACGTATACACTTGCCAACCATTTCATCATATCGCGGAACCGTTCCATCACCTCATCATACTCTAGGTATTCGCTGGTGATTGGGCGATATTTCGGTCCCACTTGCTTTTTGGACACCTCGTCTACGCCACCGTTAATTGCATACAACAAACATTTCGCCAGATTCGCCCGCGCACCAAAGAACTGCATCTCTTTGCCCACGCGCATACTGGACACGCAACATGCAATCGCATAGTCATCTCCGTGGGTCACACGCATCAAATCGTCGTTCTCATATTGGATCGACGAAGATTGAATGGATGTTTTTGCACAGAAACGTTTAAAGTTGAGCGGAAGCCGGGTGGACCACAATACAGTCAAATTGGGTTCCGGTGCCGTTCCCAAGTTCTCCAGCGTATGCAGATAGCGGAAAGACATCTTGGTAACCATGCTGCGTCCGTCGATGCCCATGCCGCCGATGGACTCAGTGACCCAAGTGGGATCTCCCGAGAACAATGCATTGTATTCCGGAGTGCGGGCAAACTTTACAAGACGCAACTTCATAATAAAGTGGTCTACAAATTCCTGAATCTGCTCCTCAGTAAATGTGCCATTTGCAAGGTCGCGCTGCGCATAAATATCCAGGAAGGTAGAGGTGCGTCCAAGGCTCATAGCCGCGCCGTTTTGTTCCTTGATAGCAGCCAGATAACCAAAATAAAGCCACTGAATTGCTTCCTGAACATTGGCCGCCGGCCGCGAAATATCAAATCCGTAAATATGGCCCAGTTCTTTCAGTTCCTTCAACGCTTTGATTTGCTCGCTAAGTTCCTCACGCTCCCGCGTAACATCAGAGTACATAATCGTACGAGTGGTATCCTTCTGATGCTGTTTGTCCTCAATCAAGCGATCTACGCCGTACAAGGCAACGCGCCGATAGTCGCCGATAATACGGCCGCGTCCATATGCATCCGGAAGCCCGGTAATGATATGACTGGAACGGCATGCACGCATCTCCGGGGTGTAGGCGTCAAACACGCCTTCGTTATGTGTTTTGCGGTGCTTTGTGAAGAACTCTACAATTTGAGGATCTACATGGTAGCCGTTTTCCTCACAAGCCTTCACTGCCATACGAATACCGCCATAAGGCTGCAGGGCGCGTTTAAAAGGCTTGTCCGTCTGAAAGCCCACAATTTTTTCTTTGCTCTTGTCCAGGTATCCTGGCCCATGGGATGTGATTCCGGAAATAATCTTTGTGTCCATATCCAGAACGCCGCCCTTTTCTCTTTCCTGACGGGACAGCTCCGTTACCTGCGCCCACAAAGCCTTTGTGTCCTCGGTCGGTCCTGCCAGAAAAGATTCGTCTCCATCATATGGAGTATAGTTCTTCTGGATAAAATCGCGCACATTGATTTCCTTTTGCCAAATACCCGGGATAAAAGAATTCCATTCCTGTTTCATTTGTGTTCTCCTTTGATTCCACACTCATTTGAGTGTTTCTTTTCGGCGCACTCATACTATACCATTTTAGTATAGTATAGTCAAGTGGTTTCACTTATCGATTCTCAATGGCATCAACTGCATCAATCACTGCAGAACGGAACCCTTTGCGTTCCAATGTAGCCACTCCCACAATGGTAGTACCACCCGGCGAGCAGACGGCATCCTTCATTACACCTGGATGATCGCCTGTCTCCAACATCAATTTTCCAGTTCCAGCTATCATCTGCGCAGCCAATTCGTAGGCCAGCTTTCGAGGCAAACCGTGTTTCACACCTGCATCTCCCAATGCCTCCAAGAACATACTGGCAAAGGCTGGTCCGCATCCGCTGACAGTGCCTGCAACGCTGAGTTGATTGGTTTCTACCAAACAAACCAAACTGATTTTGGAGAGCATCTGTTCAACCAAAGTCCACTCCGCTTGCGTTAATGAATGCTTTTTCTCGCACACAAATACACCTTCTCCAATGCAGACAGGCGTATTGGGGATGGTGCTCATATGATGGGTGCCGGGGCTCAAAAATGCTTCGTACCAATCAAAGGGACACCCTGCCGCCACCGAAATCACAATTTTTCCTGCCAATAAATCGCGCACCGGCTCCAATACTTCACGCACGAGGTATGGCTTGACCGCCACAAATACCACGTCAGAAGCGAATACCACTTCGGAGGCATTTTGGTACGCACGCATACCCAGCTTTTGGGTATTAGCGCAAAGTTTATCCCAGTTTTTCGCACAAGCGCAAAGTTGCTCAGGACGTACTGCCTGCTGCCGAATCAATCCTTTTGCAATGGCACCGGCCATATTTCCGAAGCC
>NZ_CAUWGY010000128.1:0-4115 GCF_963558415.1 uncultured Ruthenibacterium sp.
CGGCAAAATCGACTGACCTTTCTTTTTTACCCAACAATATCTTTAATTAAGGGAGACGGGTCTGTGTGCTCCGGATATAGCATTGCTTGAGCCTTTGGCGGGGGCTCTGGAAGTTACAATTGCGGAATTGATTTCGGGAGAGCGTGCAAGCAGCGAGGAGTATACAAGTGTTGTTGATTCGGCGGTAAAAAACGTCATTGAGTATTCCGAAAGTCAGATTGCACAAAAAGTAAAGAGCTTCATCAAAAAAGCAATTGTGTGCATGACCTGTGTCTGCTTGCTGCTCCTTCTTTTGCTTCCTACACTGAATGGATTGATTAGGGGAGATGGCTTTGCCTGGCAATGTATTCCTGCGTATCTGTGTGCGCAAAAGGCCGCAAAAGCAATAGAGACGGGCGATGAACAGGCAATTCAAAGCTATATCGGAAATTCCGAAGGCATGTTTTCGTCGTTGTCAGAGTTAAATGAACAGGGAATCACTATTCGAAAGGCCGAAGCAAAATTTTGGCGCACTCGGCTGGATGATATGTTCCTTCTGTTAGAGGTCGATTTTATTGTTATTTACCAAGATATCAAATATCAATTCACTTGTAGTGGGACATACAGAAATGGAAAAGTGGAATTTATGAACATAGTGAATCCCGGTTGGGGACAAGAATATCCCGAATGGATTTTACAATTAAACGATGCGCTATCTACATACGACCCGGGGTAAAATGTGTTGCAATGAAAAAAGCGATGGACGCCTCTTTTAGACCGCGCCCATCGCTTTTTTTTGCGGAGAACAGGTGCCGCAAAAAATTCCACTCAGAATTAAAAGCATTCCAACTGCCTGTAAAATGCTGAATCGTTCGTTGAGAAAAATTACTCCGATCAAAACGGAAGTAATTGGTTCAAAAGTCGAGAAAATTCCGGCTGCAAAGGAGCTGGTGCCACGCAACCCCACTTGGAACATAGCGTTTCCAACCATACGCTGAAATATGCCCAAAAAGATAAGCAAAATCCATATGGAAATAGAGTTGAACCATACAAAAGTCCCACTTAAGCAACAGGCGATGCCTGCACACAATACATTTGCAAGAGCCATATAGAAATTGAGGGTTCCGGCAGGAAGTTTCGACAAGTCAGCTTTGTCCATATAAACCATGTAGAAAGCCCACGCACCACCGGACGCTACTGCCAGAAGAATGCCGATGAGACTTTGACCAGATAGACTGTTGCAACTCAAAAGGGCAATTCCACCGATGGAAAGGATGAGCGCGGCGATTTGGAAAAGGTTCATTTTTTCTTTGAAAAACAACCGCAGATATGCTGCAATCACAGCAGGATAAACATAATGCAGAGTAGTGGCCATTCCGACGGGAATGTAAGCATACGAAGAGTAGAGAAACAGAGAAGTAAATGCTGTGCCCAAAGCCAGAAGTGAAAGTTTGCGAAGCGTTTTAAAGGGAACAAGAATGGAGGCTCCCGTGCAGCGCGCAAACACATATAAAGCTGGTAGAGCAAAGAGGCAGGTATAGAACGTTACGGAAAAGCCATCCCCGCCGTAGGCGTACGTCATTTTCATCAGTGATGGACATATGCCATAAATCATCGCACTGCCGATAACCAAAAAAGCTGATTTTTTGTTTGTCAAGTTAGTTCTCCTTTAATTAGTAGTCTCTTGAGAGGAACGTTCTTCACAGCGGCGCAACCAAGATGGAAAGACCAGTCCAATAAGAATGAGAGAGGTAATCCAAGCGACGACTGTAGGATAATATAGACCTGCACGTCCCAGCCACAAAGGAAGGTACGTGGTGACCAAAATGCGCGCCGCGAGCTGGATGATTGCGGCAACCAAGGGGATAACGGCATTTCCAAGGGCCTGAAGGGACTGGCGCAATACATACATGGGATACATGACCCATAGACCAGTACTCATAACAACGAGCAATCCCCAAGATGTTTCAATGGCCTCAGCCGTAACAAACAGAGATAAAAGTGCTTTGCCAGCGAGAAGCATAGAACCAAAGAGGATTCCAGCGATAACCAAAGAAATGCCGACCGAGACCCGAACGCCACGGCGTACACGGTTAAATTCTTTGGCGCCGTAGTTTTGGCTGACAAATGTGGCCGTGGATTGCGCAAGTGCAATGGCGGCTGTTTCCAGCAGACCGAACACTTTTACAGTCGCACTCATTCCGGCCGCAAATACGGATCCGTAAGAGTTGATAGCGGTCTGAACAAAGAATCCGCCGGCCGCAATCACAAAACTTTGAAGCAGCATGGGAACGCTCAATGAGAAGTATTCCTTTAGAACATCCCAGCGCGGTGCAAGATGACGGCGGGAGATATGTAATTGTTTGTAAGTGCGCAAACGAAGCATACACACAATGGCGGATGCAGCTTGTGCAATGACGGTGGCAAGTGCAGCACCAGGGGCACCCCACTCCAAACCAGCGACAAACCAGATATCTAAAACAATATTAACGCACGTGGCAGCGATGATTGCGTAAAGGGGGGTCTGGCTGTCTCCAAGCGCACGCAGAAAAGCCGCATATATATTGTAGGCGAACAAAACAATAATGCCGCCATAAGTAATGCGAAGATATAAAACGGCTTGATCCAAAATTTCGGCGGGTGTGTTTTGCCAGATAAGTAGCGGCTTAGCGGCCAGTTGGGCTGCAATCATGAGAAATGCGCACAGCGCTCCGGCAGAGGTATATACGTTTCCGGTGGCGACGCGAAGCTGCTCGCCGTCGCCGGCACCGAATCGCTTGGCAAGAAGAATCGAGCTGGCCTGAGAAAAGTTTGTAAGTATGCTCACCGACAACCAGGTGGGCCAAGAACAAGTTCCCAGAACAGCCAGTCCGGTTACGCCGCCAAAACGTCCCAAAATAATTGTGTCTACCATAGAGTAAAGCTGCTGCAAAGTATTGGCAAGAATCAGCGGCAATCCAAAGCGGAGGATCAGAGAAGCCGACGCTCCAGAAGTCATATTGGTGATATAATTTCGTGTTTTTGTGCGCTGTAGATATTTCATGTTTTTCTCCTGATTACCCCTTTAATATCTCCATGATAGCGTTCAGATAAACCAGACTTTTACGTGCCGCAGTATGTGTGTCTGGCCACATTTTTTCTTCAAGAGCCAAAGCGCCCTGATAACCGATGTCCGCAAGAGCCTGAAGTGTTTGACGAAAATCATAGTGGCCGTGTCCAGGATACCAGCGGTCATTATCGGCAAGGTGTACATGACAAATACGTCCTTTGGCGGATCGGATGGCAGCGCCTATATCCGTTTCGCCAATATTCATAGATGTGGTGTCGATGTGAAGTCGCGTGTGGTGCAACCCCTCTATTTGATCGAGATAGTCCAGCCCCTCTTGAATGTTATGAAGAAAATCACACTCATAAAAGTTCATAATTTCAAGACCCAGTTCAACACCATATTGTTCTGCCTGTTCATCCAATTCGCGCAAAGCATCGCTGAGTCTTTGTTTCTGGACAGATAAAGGTGCTCCACAATCGCTGTTTCGCCCAGCAATCAATCCGATGATCAGCACTCCGTGAAAGGGTGCCAACGTTTTCATGTGCTCGGTAAGATGCAAAATAGTAGCACGTCGCACAGATGGATCCCGATCAACCAAGTTATAACCGCGTGCTCCGTATGCCGAACCAGTCCCGATGGAGGTCAGATGCAATTTGTTTTTGTCTAAAAGACTCCAAAGTGTCTCCCGGTCCGTTTCACGGGAATCCAAAATGTGCAACTCAACGCCTCGAAATCCATCTTGTGCCATTTGTGGAAGGATTTCTTCATAGGGCCCGCGATATAAAATCGGGCTTTCGGGAGTCGCAGAGAGTGCGCCAGTAGCAGCAATGAGCATGGGTTTTCACATCCTTCTGAAAAAATAGTAACTTGAGGCCCCGACCAATGGATTGGCCGGGGCCTTGCGCTGTACGATGTATCAGAGAGTAAATGCGTTATTCGTAGATAGAAGCGTCATCGCCTTCGGCCAAGGTCACGCAGAAGTCTTTTTCACGAGTATAGTGTTCATACCATACATAGAAGACTTCTTTTCCGGGCTCAGCGACCAGAGCGTGATCATAACCTGCAGGGACGTAGCTCCATTCTCCGG
>NZ_CAUWGY010000129.1:0-4002 GCF_963558415.1 uncultured Ruthenibacterium sp.
TGGACTCTGCCCTAACTGAGTATGCCGGGCTTCGGGAGCGGGCCCAGGACTTCGCCCCAGTGCAGCTCTATAAAGCAAAACAGGCCATCCGCCCCGGTAAGGAGCAGGAAGCGGAGAATCGGGCGCAAGAGGTTTACGGCGAGAAGTACAACCCGCTTCTGATGTTTGACAGCAAAAAGGCGGTTTCCCGTATGCTGCATGAAGATATGGAGCGACAGGCTGTGCGGAGAATCGTACGGCAGGCGCAGAAGGGGCAACAGATTTTTCAAAACAAAAAGAGTGAACAGGAACGGTAAACCCCGTTCCTGTTCACTAATTACTCTTGCGACACCCGAGAGTTATCCTTTTTCTTCATGGACTTTGAAACCGCACAATATTCGATAGCGTGAGTGGGACAAATATTCTTGCATTTTCCACATCGAATACACTCTAAACTGTTGGCATTCTTTACCGGATCGCACCCCATCTTGCAGGCTTTTGCACACGCACCACAGTTGACACATTTTTCTGAATCCACGCGGTAGCGCAAAATAGAAACTGGGTTGAACAAGGAATAAATTGCGCCTAAAGGGCAGATGTACTTACAAAATGGCCGGTAAATTAGTATGGACACCAAAATGGTTACGATTAAAATGACATTTTTCCAAGCGTACAGCCATCCTACTGTGGCTCGCATTGTATCATTCAGCAGCACCAAGGGAATTCCGCCTTCCAAAGTTCCGACCGGACAAATCAGCTTGCAGAACCAAGGGTAACCCTGGCCAATCATATCAGTGATATACAGCGGAAGAAGAATAACGAATACCAAAAGAATCCCGTATTTCAGCCAGCGCAACTGACGGTCACCCTTAAATGTACGGATCTTCAACTTGGAAGGAAGCGGGATTTTGTTTAGCAGATCCTGAATCAAACCAAATGGACACAGCCAACCACATACAAAGCGGCCCATGAACGTACCGACCAAAATCATAAAACCGGCAACATAAAAGGCAAACTTATACTCGTAGCTTCCAATAGTGGCCTGCAAAGCACCAATGGGACAGGCCGCTACAGCGCCAGGGCAAGAATAGCAGTTCATGCCCGGTACACAGATATTCTTTATCTTTCCTTGATATATTTTTCCTCGGACAAAGCCGATGAGATAACTATTGGTGATAACCGCCCATAAGACTTGAAAAAAATGGCGGAATCGTTCTGATTTCTTTGCTTGTTTATCCAATTCCAATGCACTCCAAACAGATATTGATGGCCTTGCTCATGACGATAGCATACTCCTCCCGCCAGATTCCAAGACTCAGAAATATAACACCGATGACTAGCAACAATACCGTGATCCAGTTGGAATGAAAGATATTTTTTTGCTTCATTGGGTTTCCTCCTTAATGTCACTCATTCCCTCAACGCTTTTGCAGGGTCTGTTCGCAGTAATTTTGCGTTGGCTATGGCAGTAATAAACCATACCAGAAGGACGGTTCCGCAAATGCTCCCAGCAAACTGAAGCGGGGCAATATGAACCGGAAGAATCCCTGACAGGGTGGTGAGAAGGAGTGCAAACAATGTGGTTGTCAAGGCCGAAAGAGACGACAACAGCAGGCTTTCCCAAAGAAGCATCTTTTGGATCTGTCCACGATGATATCCGAGCGCCATCAGAAGTCCTATTTCACCCGAGCGCATACGAGCCAGCTTCATCAGTAGCATCCCACTGATGGTAAGTGCAATCACAACAATGAAGACTGATACAAGAATAAACATCGTTTGCAACTGCAAAAAGGTCTCTTTCAAACTTTCCACCTGTTTTGCAGCTGTAATAGGAACGATTCCCTGCTCTGTAAGCTGTGCAACTACTTCCAGAACTTCGTCAAAGCCGTTGACCTGATAAGTCACCGATACAGGGGACTCATCCCCTTGCAAAGTGCCATAGAGCTCCTGTTCCGTTTTTGCATCCAGGTAGTAGTCATCAAAACTGCCACTGTAAATGCCGCTGATTTGCAGTTTCCTTGAAAAATTACCACAGGAGAAGACGATTTCTTTTCCAATCAGCGTACGGATATCCTGTGCAAACTGTTTGGCAAGGGATGGCGTGATAGCAATCTCCCCATCTCTGGGCATGACACCGATGTTCATGGACTCGTTGGAAATGCTGCCAAATTGTTTTGGCGAAACAGAAAGGCTGTGTCCTCCAAATTCTATTTTGCACTCTGGGACTGGATACTGTATATAGTACTGCTGGATATCCGGAGATCGTTCAAGCAGTGAAAGTACATCTTCTACCTTGTCATTTTCCTTCAGTAAAATCTGTCCCCAGGAGAACGCGGTATTTTTTTGCTCAAAGTGATTGATTTTTTCTTCTATTATGTTTTGTGAAGAGAATGACATAAGTATCGCACATACTGCAATCGTTACTGCAAGAGAAACTCCCAAAAATCGTTTGAGATGCGTCTTGAAGTTGTGCAATGCTCTCTTAAACATAGAAACGGGCACATCAGGAAGTGCTTCCTTTTGCATTAAAACTGTAACTGCCTGTTTTTTCGCCTCTTTCCATACTCTGCATTTACCATCTTCTATGGTGACAACCTCATCTGCATAATCACAGATTTTACGGTCGTGAGTAATAATCAAGACCGGGCTTTGTTTTGCAATCTCCGAAAGAATTGCCATAATCTCATCCGCAGTTTTACGATCAAGGGCTCCGGTCGGTTCGTCGGCCAGAATCACCTGGGGATTTCCAGCCAACGCCCGCGCAATAGCCACACGTTGTTTTTGCCCACCGGAAAGGTTTTCTATTTTCTCGTTTGCCTTTTCTTCAATATTAAGACGACGCAACAGAGAGAGAGCCCATTCTCTATTTTTGGCGTTATCCTGACAGGTCAGTTCAGCGGCTAACAGGATATTCTCCAGCACTGTATAGCCTGTGAGCAGATGATATTCCTGAAACACAAAACCGATGGTATGCTTGCGGTACTCGCAAAGATCTTCATCCGACAGTTCCGAAAGTGCTTGCCCATCCACCAGAATTTTTCCGCTGTATTCTCGATCAAATCCCGCGAGAAGGTTAAGCAGCGTACTTTTTCCCGATCCGGATGCACCTAACAGGCAGGTAATGCCGTTCTCTCCAAATGTATAGGAAAATCCATCCAGCACGATTTGATCGCCATATTTTTTTGAAATATTGTTCAGTTCTATCATCCGCGTCCTCCTGTTTTCAAGGCAGTTAGCGGATTAACCGAGGTAGAAATAAGGCAAGTCTCTGCAAAGCAGAAGACAGACACGCCAAAACTAAGCGCACATCCCAGCCAAAGAGGAACACTCAGCAATAGCGCCACAATCATGCAAAAAAGTCCGGTAAATAAGAACATTACCGTATATTCCACCAGCGTCAGCAATACGATATCACTTTTTGTATAGCCACAGAGGCGATAGACAGCATACTCTTTCCTGCGCATGAAGCCGCAAACCAAGCAGACGGAAAGAGCAGCCAATACGGAAAGTATGACAATCAAAGCGGAAGAAAGACCAGTCTGCACCAGAGCAGTTCCCTTTAGTCCCATAATGTCCCGAATCAGCTCAGCCTGTCCCAGCGGCACAATGCCCTTTGCCATCAATTCATCGTAAAGTTCCAAAAAATGCTCGGGAGAATCTGCGCGGATAGTGAAACTAAAACTGGGATTTTCTTTTTCTGCCTGAGCATAAATATCTTTCATAATTGCCAATGACGGAAACAGGGAATCCTCGTACTCGAACTGCTCAACTTTTCCATCAAATTCAATGCCGTAAGAGGTATCTGCTATACCGGAAACCTTAGCGTTAAAGGAAATAGGCATTGCCACCGGCTTACCACTGTCCCAGTTATAGACCGAACCGATAAAGGAAAGCTCTTTTCCGAGAATCTCTTCATTGGCATAGCCCATTTTTTTTACTAAGATTTTAGGCAAAACGATTTCGTTTTTACTGTTATCGGCGATGCGGCCGGCAATTATCTGATTGTAGTTTGGGGACTGTCCG
>NZ_CAUWGY010000130.1:0-3821 GCF_963558415.1 uncultured Ruthenibacterium sp.
ACGGCAAAGCCGCCTTTGAAAAAGTAGGTGTTCGTGTAATGTCCATCTGGTGGAGATGAGGGGAGTCGAACCCCTGTCCGAAAAGAAGTCTACGCTAGTATCTCCGGGTGCAGTTTATCTACAATATTTCCTCAGTACCAAGCGGATAAACACGCCGATACTTCGGTAGCTTCATAAAGTCATGATGGCCCGCAAAGCTTAAGACCATTCACGTTCAGCACCTAAATGATGCCCTGACCCCACACGGTGCTTAAGTGGGCAGGACAGCCGCCTTTAATTAGGCAGCGACAGCTAATTTATTGTTGTTAGCTATTTTTTTGAAGGAGTTTTAAGTGTGTCCCTCAGCCACTACCCGCTGCTTTCGCTTTCCTCTCCCCGTCGAAACCTTTACATCCCCATAAAAAGGCCTCAAAAGGCCTAATTAGTGATTTTGAGTTTTCAATGCGCGATCAATATCACGTTTCGCCGCACGCGCCGCCATATCAGCACGCTTGTCATAAAGCTTTTTGCCCTTGCATAAACCAAGAGCCACCTTGACTTTGCCACGCTTAAAATACAACTTTAGCGGAACGATCGTATATCCTTTTAATTTTTTTTCCTCAGCCAAATGTCGAATTTCTTTTCGATGAACCAAAAGCTTTCTCTCGCGTAACGGATCACGGTTAAAAATATTTCCTTTTTCGTAGGGACTGATATGCATTCCATGCACAAAAAGCTCTCCGTTTTCAACCTCAACCCAAGAATCTTTCAAGTTGACTGTTCCAGCGCGAATACTTTTTACTTCTGTTCCTACTAGCTCAATTCCTGCCTCCAGCGTCTCCATGACAAAATAGTCGTGCCGCGCCTTTCGATTCTCTGCAATCACTTTTTCTGTTGGCCGCACTTCCATTTTATCACCTCCAGCGCTAGTTCAGGCTATAAGAATACGCTTTCCATACGGTTTTGTCAAGCAAAATGCCTCGAAACAAATATCACAACTCTTTTCGGTTGGTCAAAGAGCTACCTAGAGTAACCTCGTCGGCGTATTGAATATCGCTGCCAACCGGTAAACCATATGCTAAGCGAGTAACTTTTACTCCCAGTGGCTTAACCAGCTTTGCAATATACATCGCTGTGGCTTCACCCTCTACCGTAGAATTCGTCGCCATAATCAACTCTTGAATTTCCTCATCCTTCAAGCGTTCCAATAACTCTTTGATACATAATTGCTCTGCAGAGATTCCATCCATTGGCGATAAAAGGCCATGAAGCACATGATACAATCCACGAAATGCTCGCGTACGCTCAAAAGCAGTGACATCGCGTGGTGACTCGACAACGCAAATTACGCTATGATCTCTACCTTCATTCGAACAAATTGGGCAAATCTCTTCTTCCGTAAAATTCTGACATATTTTGCATCGCCGAACTTTTGTATGAGCTTCCTCAATTGCTTTTGCAAACTCCAAGGCATCCTCCTTGGACATGCTAAGCACTTGATATGCATAGCGCGTAGCACCTTTTCTTCCAATTCCAGGTAATTTTGCAAATTGTTCAATGAGCCGCTCCAGCGGCGCCGCTACATAAGCCATTTTTCTCTCCTTAGCTCTTATAGGCCGGGAATATTCAATCCGCCTGTAAGAGCTGCCATTTCTTTGTCAGCCGCTTCATCCACCACACGAACAGCTTCGTTAACAGCGGCAGATATCAAATCTTCAAGCATTTCAATATCGTCGGGTTGCACAACATCCGGATTCAATTTCAAACTTGTCACTTGATGATTTCCAGTCATGGTCAGTTCTACCATTCCGCCACCAGCGGTTACACTGTAAGAAGTATTCTCTAACTCCTCTTGCTTTTTCTTCACGTTTTCCTGCATCTGCTGTGCCTGTTGCATCAGTTGAGCCATACTCTGCTTTCCATATCCTTGGGGTAATCTAGCTTTCATTATAATAACCTCTTTTCTTCTTTTGTATCATCCTCATAAATCACTTCAACTCCCTGTTGTTCCAAAAGCTGAAGTGTTTGCTGAGCCGTATTTTGCTGTTTTTCTTGTGTCTTCTTTTTATAGGGACCAATGGCATATCGAATTCCTGTAATCTCTTGGATCGTCGATTTTATTAGCTCCGTAGAGTACTCATTCTGCCGCATAAATTCAAGGAACAAATCACTTCCGTCGATCAAAATACGACGTCCATCATAATACGCCTTCGTTCCTTTCATATTTACATATAACAATGTATCCTTGGTCTCCATAGCTTGTATCACGGAATCCCATTGCGCAAATACCTGTTCTGTCACACCATCTGGAAGCTTAGGCAATGGTGCTTTTGAAATCGGTTTACTTGTAGCTTGAACAGTAGAATGCTTTTCAGCGTTATTACTCAACTCTTCATGCACCGGTTTCTGCGCTGGAATATCCCAAGGCGGCTGATCTGTCACAGCCGGAACCTCACTAACCACTTGCACCTGAACAGGAGTATTCTTTATCGGTGTCTCCGATATTGGTGTACTCACAAAAGGCATCGGGCCATTGTGAACCGCGGTCGTCACTGGTGTTGCCGGAATCATAGGTTTCACTTCAGGTGTACACAAACTGAATAAAGCCAATTCCAATTCAATTCGAGGATCCGTTCCCTTGCCCATTCTATCCAATGCTTCACACAATCGACGAATTGCGCGGATAGCCGCTTCTTGTGATACAGAAGATGCCGTATCCAGATACCGTTTTTCCTCTTCTTCGCTTACGCCAACTAAAAGTTTTGAGCCGTTGGGTACATTTGCCAAAAGCAAATTTCTATAATGTAAAATCAACTCATCACACAAACGTTTGATGTCGATAGATTTCTCCCTCAAACGAGCAACCAACGCCAAAGCCTCAGCAGCATTCCCGGCCGCAACCGCTTCACATAATTCGAACAAATAGCTCTTATCCGTCACACCCGCCATTCGCCGAACTACATCAGCATCCACTTGATTTGTTACTCCCGCACATGTGTCCAAGATAGAAAGTGCATCACGCATGGCACCATCCGCCAAACGAGCAATCAAACTGGCCGCCTGTATCTCCAAATGAATTCCTTCCTGTTCTGCCACATATAGCAGCCGGCCTTCAATATCCTCTGGAGAAATCCTGGTAAAATCATAGCGCTGGCAACGAGACAAAATAGTAGCTGGGACTTTATGGATCTCTGTAGTTGCTAAAATAAAAATCACATGCGAGGGAGGCTCTTCCATAATTTTCAAAAGCGCATTAAATGCTGCCGTGGAAAGCATGTGCACCTCATCAATAATATATACCTTATAGGTGCATTCGCTTGGAGTATACGCCGTCTCGTCTCGCAAATCTCGAATATTATCGACACCATTGTTGGATGCAGCATCAATTTCAACAACATCCATTACACTTGCATCATCAATTCCTTTACAGATGGAACATGTTCCACAAGGATCTGCTCCTCTGCGAGAAAGGCAGTTTACGGCCTTGGCAAAAATTTTAGCGCAAGTGGTCTTACCAGTTCCCCTCGTGCCAGTAAAAATATAAGCATGTCCTACTTTATCATGCAAAATTTGATTTTGTAGCGCAGTGGTAATCTCTTTTTGCCCTACTACATCTTCAAACGTTTTGGGACGCCATTTTCGATACAGTGCACGATACATAAACTGAACCACCTCCCCACATGTAAAAAAATAGACAGGCCACGGCGTTTCACGCCTGGTATACTGCTCGGTATACAGAGGACAGGAAACCTGCGGCGCACAGAACATACCACTTAATGCTGCTCGGTTCCCCGCCTGACATGGTTCATGGAGCCCCGTCGCACAGGGCCCGCCCTCTGTAT
>NZ_CAUWGY010000131.1:0-3802 GCF_963558415.1 uncultured Ruthenibacterium sp.
AAAACGAGGCGCATCACACGTCCATCATTGGTAGGATTGATTCCAACATCAGACGTCAAAATCGCCTTCTCGATTGCGCGCATCAAAGACGCATCCCAAGGAGTAATGGTCAAAATACGAGCTTCGGAAACAGCAATCGCCGCCACTTGATTGATCGGAGTTGGCGTTCCATAGTAATCCACCGTAATTTTGTCCAATACAGCGGGATTCGCACGACCAGCACGGATCGCCGCCAATTCCTTTGTAAGATGATTAATGACACCGGTCATTTTGTCTTCATAAACTTTGGTCTCCGAACTCATATTTCTTCTCCTCTTTTCATTTTTCAGTTACAAGTGTGCCGATTTTTTCTCCAGATACAGCTTTGGCAATGTTCTCAGGATGCAAAATATCAAAAACAAGAATCGGAAGCCGATTATCCCGGCACATTGTTGCGGCTGTGCTATCCATCACCGCAAGTTTATCTGCCAAAACACGACTAAATGTCAATGTATCATATTTTTTTGCATCATCGTATTTTTTCGGATCTTTATCATATACACCGTCTACCATCGTAGCTTTGAAAATGATATCCGCATTAATTTCAGCCGCGCGCAACGCAGACGCCGTATCCGTAGAGAAAAATGGATTTCCAGTTCCACACGCCAAGATGACGATTCTGCCCTTTTCCAAATGACGAATGGCACGATTACGAATATATGGCTCCGCAACCTGCTGCATATTTAAGGCAGTCTGTACGCGTACCTCCAGCCCCAAATGTTCCAATGAATCGGCTACTGCAAGTGCATTCATTGCCGTAGCGAGCATTCCAATTTGATCTGCGCGCGTACGTTCCATCTCTCCGCTGGAACGCCCTCTCCAAAAGTTTCCGCCGCCTACTACAATTGCAATTTGTGCCCCCAACTCATGTGCAGTTTTAATGCCAACACAAATATCCTGAATCGTATCCACATCCAGGCCAAAACCTGCAGAGCCAGCCAACGCTTCACCGCTTAATTTTAAAAGGATTCGCTTATACTGAATTGCCATCAAAGCATCACACCCTACTGATATTTTCGTTCCTATTTTACATGATTTCAGATACAAAGTAAAGATGAAAAAAGAGAAACACCCTGCCTGGGTGTTTCTCTCTATTCTCCCTTGCTATTAAAATTCTCCCATAGGAAGGAACTCGCATAGCTCTGTTTTTAATCGTTCAGCAATGAGATCTTTCCGTATCCCGCCACTTACACTTGTTACTGCGGAGATTCTTTGTGCCATTGCCGGAACGCACAATGTAAAGCAGACTCCTTGACGCGCACTTTCTGCCCAGATTCTCCCCTTCAACTGCTTTGTCAAAAGATGTGCCAAATACAAACCCATTCCTGTACCACGTCGTTCACAGTCAGCATTGGACGGCTGCCAAAACTTTTCAAACACATGCGGTAAATCTTCCCGCGGAATGCCGACTCCATTGTCACGAACGGTAATAGAAATCTGTTCGTCACGCACTGCTGCTGTAACGCGAATTTCCCCGCGACGTTCACAACGACGGCACCCCTTTATTGCGTTCGATATCAAATTCAACACAATTCTTTCTACATATTCCATATCCGTGATGACCAACTGAGGCGAGGTGAGATTGCTCTGATACGTGAAATCCACCGATTCACTGGCCGCATAAGGGACAACTTGTCTGAAAAGTTCCTCCAAAAACTCATTCAAATCAAAAGAATGCCATTCTGGTTGAGCATAACCACTCTCCAAGCGTCCAACTTGCAAAACATTGTCCGAAGCACGAATCGCTTTTCTCAAATTCTGATCCAGAATTCGCAAAAGCTGCCCGCACTTTTCTTCCAATTCAGCCTGCTGTGCATAGTGCAGTTTTGCTTCTACAGTTTGCGCCGCCACGCTGGCAAGAGAAAGAGGCGTTTTGATTTCTTCTGCAAATAAAATCAAAGCATCCTTCTTTAATAAGTGCAATGCAGTCTGCCTCGGAGAAAATTCCTCGAGCATTGGCAACAGTTGCTGTGCCAACAGCCAAACCAATTTTCGCGCAACTTGCATCGTTTCCTCGTCAAAACTGTCCGGAAGTGGCGAAAGGAAAACTACGCCCCAGTCCACTTCGTTGCAAGACATTTTAAACAATATCCCGTCCGATGCCGAAAGTTCCGTTTGCAGCCCGCTCAGTAATAAATCCGCTGTCTCCTGCCAAGAAACTTTTCCACGTTCAAAACATATCTTTTGAGGCTCCAAAACTTTCAGTTGAAACCATTCTTGTTCTCTTTTTAGCCAATAGTAAGCCATCGTATCCGGAAAGAGTTGTTTTAAACTTTGGCTTGCGTAAGAAAGAAGGGAGCCGACATCCTGTATCAGAACGACCCCTTCCATATAAGAGCGTAGAATCTCTTTTGGTAAAAAGATGTTCTGCATGTTTCTCCCCCTACTCAATTACAATCGATATTTAATTTGAACGCCAGCCGCCAACATAAACAGAAAATCTGCATTCGCCAGATGATTGGTCCCTTCAATATGCGACAAGTGTAACATTTCCTGCAGCATAGCACTGTTCTGCTGGAAAATACGTTTGATTGCCTTTCGCATTGCGCTTTCAACGCAGGATTCTGTTGTATCGTATCTCTCGGTCAAAATACGATATATTTCTTCCATTCGAGGGTACGGCTTTCCCTGCATTAAAAGGATTAGTAGCGCATCAGCAATATAAGTACAACCAAGTAACTTCATTCCGATTTCAAAGGACAAAACAACTTCCGTTACGAGTGCATTAATATCGGGACGCAAATTTTCTGTCCTGCTAGACACATGCCGAATATGGTCCATCAAAAGAGGCAGGTGTACCGGACGTGCCATAAAACAGTCCACACCATAACGCGTAAATTCTCTACAAATTCGCTCTCTAAGATCCGTAGAAGTTACAATCACATGTGCCATCCTACCACATGGCATTCTACGGAATGTCTCCAGAAAATAAAGCCACTCTTCATACGGAGCTTCCAGGCCAATCAGCAAAATATCCGGTTTCAGTCTCTCTAATTCATTGAGCGCCCGTTGTGGACTTGCAGCGCTGCCGCACAGAACGATATCCTTCTCTTCCTTCAAATACTCTGGAAAAACTGCTCGCATGGTTGGGCTAGCATCGAGCAGAAACACACGAATAGGCGATCCATGTAACTCTTCTGTTTGTCTATTCACATTCATTTGTTTGTTCCAATCCCTCCAAAAGGCCCTGATTGCATATATCCTGTATAATATCTTCCAAATGCACTGGTGTGACTGCATTTTCATACAGGAAACGAAGCAATCGATAGCATTGATTCTTCGTCGTACACAGCATACCACAACGTGCCTCGTACACACAATCCCGAATCGATTGTGTGATTTTGACCCCATAACGCTTAGAGCCGTTTTTAACATCATCGAGTACATACCGCAAAGTACTCGATGATTGTAGTGGCTCAAGTTCCGATAGGGTCCGTTCAAAAACGATCGTACCGCTCTCCATTCTTGATTCCTCACATTCCACCAAATAATTTCGTAAAGGCTGATTTTAGTGTACGAAAACGATCGAATTGTACGCAAGTGGAAATAGTCGACTTTTTTCGGCCCAAATCTTTTCTATTATTTTATCATAACGCATATATCCCTAAAAGAGGCATTCTGCAAAAACTTCTTATTTTTGTAAAAAAATGCTTGACAATCCACATTGAATGGAGTAATCTATATAAGCAATCTTCTTGGGAAGAGCTATGGGCCCGTAGCGCAGCTGGGAGCGCGTACGGTTCGCATCCGTAAGGTCGAGGGT
>NZ_CAUWGY010000132.1:0-3717 GCF_963558415.1 uncultured Ruthenibacterium sp.
GGGGGCATTACAATGGTATATGGTTTTTTCTCTGGATCTCTTTGTGTGTGGAAATAATCGTTCTCTATCCACTTAGCGTACAAACGATCTTCCACTGTGCTCGGATCATAAATTTTATCGAGTTGTTTCATGATGTTGCACTCTCTTCCTTCCTCTTTTTTTCAAAAGTTCCAAGCATCCACGGAAAATACCGAGACGCAGGTAAAGCAATAAAATAATAGGCTGCCAATAACATAAATACTTCCTGTAAAAGCATGGCCGCCCCTCCTGTTTCAGTCAACGTAAATCCCAATGCCTGAAACGCCAATGGCAAGATCATTTTTACAATACTTTCCGCTCCACAGAACGCCAGTGTAAGTTGTCCCGCACGGCACAGAGATGGAATGGCTTGCAACACCAGCGATACCGCCATTGCACACCAGATTCCGTTTATCTCCATTATAAATCCCATTACCGCCGATAAATTGAAACTCATTTCTTGAATTCCGAACAAGCTTGGGAAATAGCCTCTTCCAAAATAAAAATCGGTGTAGAAAATATAAAACTGAATCAACGTTAAAGCCACAAGCAAACTTTTAAGGTATATGCCCGGCTTTTTCTCTCTCCACCACCAATAGATGCTATTGACACAATCTCCTAAAGAATAATATATAAGAAACCGCCCTGCCAACTCAATTCCCCATGGCAAATACGGACCTTCATTTGTAAACTTCACCAAACAGGAAATCGCCAAACTTGCCAACAAAAGCAATGCTTTGGAACGAATAAACTTCAAAAGGACTTGATAATAAATGGACATTAAAAATAGGCACGGCAAAAACCAAAGAGCCGGGAACGCAACGTCATTACGCATTGCTCGGAAAGTACGACGTACAATGTCAATAATTTCTCCTTGTGGAAGTTCAAACAAGAACGTCCGAACCGCAAGAGTCAAAAAACTAAATGCAAAATACGGAACTAAAATTCGTTTTGCCTTTTCCAAAATAAACTCTGGCAAAGGCTTGTCCTTCCTTCTGCTTGCAGAAAACCCTGAAGCGAAAAACAAAATACCCAGAGCGGTATTCTGCGCCAAAATTCCAAATCTGCCCATTCCATTGGTGTGCGCCACATAAACAAAATAAATGCCGATCAGTTTCATTACATCCAACCAACCCAAACGCGCTTTGGAATTCATGCAAAACCTCCTTTGCCAAATGTAAAAACCGTCCCATGCATACGCATGGGACGGTCAAAACCGCGGTACCACCCACATTGACTTGAAAAAGTCCACTCAAACCCTTTAACGCAGGACTACGAAAGCGGCTATAACATTTTCACCGCTTCTGCTCCAAAGCGACCATGTTTTCGCACGCCTGCCGCTTTCCACCCTCACGGCTCTCTAAAAGACGCTTATGCGCAAACAACCTCTTTTTCACAGCATTTCTTTTACTAGAATACTGTTTTCCCCGTAATTTGTCAACGCTCTTTTCTGAAAAAACTTTTATAGGATGATGCAAATTAAACCGGAACAACCTTCATTAATTACACGCTCCAGAGTTTGCTGAATTCGCTGCCTCGCCTCCGGCGGCATATTAAGCAATTTATTTTGCAAACCTTCGTTTACCAATTCATGCAAACTTTTTCCAAAAATATTGCTTTGCCATATTTTCAATGGCTCTGCCTCAAAATCAGACAAAAGGCTATTGACCAGTTCTTCTGATTGCTTTTCTGTTCCTACAATAGGTGCTACTTCTGTTGCGATATCCGCACGCATCATATGAATGGAAGGCGCACTCGCTCTCAGGCGAACGCCATAACGCCCACCTTGACGCATAATTTCCGGTTCTTCCAAGCGAAGTTCATCCATAGAGGGCATTACAATTCCATATCCGGTAGCATTTACCTCTTCCAATGCGCTTTCTATCTTTTCATATTTTCTGCGAATATTCGCCAGGCTTATAATGCACGGCATTAAACTCGCTTCATCAAATACTTCCAGACCGGTCTCTTCACTGAGAATCTTATAAAAAATGTCATCCTGAAGACTCAGTTCCATCACAATACAGCCTGTTCCCATATCCAAAGAACGCAAATGGCCACCTTTGATATATTCGCATTGAATGGTATTTCCGGACTGAATTGCCTCTTTCATAATAGAAATATTCTCTGCATATTGCTGAATCGCCTTATAAATCGAATCCTGCAACCAGTGACCCGGTTCCAAGGCCGTGACCCATTTCGGCATCGCAAAGGCAATTTCTTTCATAGGAAATTCAAACAACACGTGCTTGAGAATTTCTGTAATATCCTCAGCAGTCAAGTCGACACAGCTTATAGGCAAAACCGGCTTTCCATATTTTTCACTCAATTCATTTGCCAAGGCCACACTTGACGGCGCATCAGGCGTAACACTATTCAACAGAATTACGTAAGGCTTTTGAATCGCATCCAACTCAGCTATGACACGCTGTTCTGCCTGCTCATACTCCGCGCGTGGTATATCACTAATGGTCCCATCTGTGGTAATGACCAAGCCAATGGTTGAATGATCACAAATTACCTTTCTCGTACCCGTTTCTGCTGCTACATCAAAAGGGATCTCTTCATCAAACCAAGGGCTTTTCACCATACGAGGCTTTTCATCTTCCTCATGTCCCATGGCTCCCGTAACCATGTACCCAACACAATCAATCAAGCGGGTTCGAAATGTTACCCCATTATCCAACTCAATTGAAACGGCTTGCTCCGGAACAAATTTGGGTTCGGTTGTCATAATGGTTCGTCCTGCAGCAGACTGTGGCAACTCATCTCGAGCACGTTGTGCAAACGCGTCATTTTGAATTTCCGGCAAAACCATCAATTCCATAAAACGTTTTATAAAAGTGCTTTTTCCAGTTCTTACGGGCCCAACTATTCCAATATAGATATCGCCCCCTGTCCGATTGGCGATATCCGCATAAATGTCAGAATGAAGCATCTTTTCTTCCCCCTCCTTAAAGTGACGACGGGATCAACAGCTTGCAAGGTTCTGTCAATGTTCCTTCTTGCATCTGATTTGCCGAGGCAATCGCCTGTGGCGAAGCCGCATACCGCTTGGCAATATCAAAAAGTTCTTCGCCAGGCTGAGCAAAGTAGATTCGCAGCGCGATATCTCCATCTACTTTTTCTCGCGGTCCGATCGAGTGTACTTCCTGTACCACTTCGGTTTGTTTATAACCTGTCACAAGCGCCTTAATATGAACCGACGCTTTTGCTTCCATCTCTTGCCCATTCTTTCTGGCGGATGTTTCACGAACCGACATCCCATACTGTACCATCAAAGACTCCGGGGCATATGGATAAAGTCCCGGCAAATTTTCTTCGCACAGTTTATCGTAACAATCCAGTTCTCCCAATACGTTTCGGCACAAAAGATGCATCATTACGCGACAACGGAGTGCACATTTACCTTCCTGCTCTATCAATTCCAGAGAAAGCGGAGTTGCCCATGTTTCAAGGACTTCTGCTTGTTCATCAGGCAAGGTTCCGGATGTCGAGACATCAAAAGAAGAATCCATTTCATCTAAAACAAATTCCATTGTTCTCTTGCCTCGGCTAATCTCCACCTCATCCTGTGTAGAAAAAGCATCACAAACGGCAATTTGATGCATCTCACGATACACACGTATCTGAAGCAACGCTGTGACCGAGAGAAGACTCTTTTCGGATTCATCTTCTGTTCCCGCAGTAATCGTACAC
>NZ_CAUWGY010000133.1:0-3639 GCF_963558415.1 uncultured Ruthenibacterium sp.
CAACTTATTGGCAAGTATGCTGATGCATTTGAAATGACAAAAGTACTAGGAGATTTAATTGGAAGTTACAGTCATGGCATGAAACAAAAGTTGGCGTTGATTTCTGCTTTGATGCGGCAGCCCAAACTTTTGATTTTGGATGAACCTTTTGTCGGTTTGGATCCGAAGGCCGCATATGTAATGAAAAAATTTTTGCGAGAGCTGTGTCAAAAAGGAGGAGCGGTTTTATTTTCTACTCATGTATTAGAAGTGGCTCAGAAACTTTGTGATCGCCTGGTCATTATACAAAAGGGTCATCTGGTGGAGCAGGGAAGAACCGATGAAATTGTGGGAAATTCAGACTTGGAATCTGTTTTTTTGGAGTTAGCACAAGAGGGTGAGTGGAATGCGTAAATTATGGGTTTTGCTCAAAATTAATTTTCGCTCATTATTGGCGGCTCTATCGATGGGCTCATCTAGCCGGAAAAAGGGGAGGGGCACAGTGATGCTGATCACCGTCGGAATTTTAATAATGTTTTTGTCATGCTACTATTGTGTATTAGGCGGCTATCTTTTAAATATGATTGACGCGATTGATTACTTGTTTCCGATAGCAGCTTTTTTATCCTGTTGTGCGAGTTTGTTATTTACTGTGTTTTGTGCGACAGGTGTAGTTTTTGGCGGACGCGATATGGACTTAATGTTGAGTTTGCCAATTCAACCCTTTTTTATTATGCTGTCCAAACTTTTAGCCTTATATTTGGAAAATTTTATGTTCTGCGCGGTGATTATGATTCCGGCTGCTTTCGTACAGTTATATTGGCAAGGAAGGATTTCTGCGGGTTATTGGATTGCGGTGGCATTGATTGTTGTACTGGTAGCGTCTTTGCCTACTCTATTTAGCACACTGATAGGCTGTGTAATTTCTTTTTTGTCCAGTAGGTTGAAGCATAAGGCCTTAGTAGCAAATATTCTTTATTTAGGCGTGTTTTTGGCCATTTTTGCGGGAATATTTTCTTTGCAAATGAGATTGACAAATAAATTACCAACACGAGCGGAATTGTCCAATTTTGTTGTAAATTGGTTATATCCGTTTGAACTGATTCATCGAGCAATCTTGGGAGATGGATGGGCCTTTTTCATTTTCTTGCTTGGAGTATTAGTTCCGTTTCTTTTGATTATTTATCTTTTTAGTGCCAAATACCAAAAAATTTTGGCCGGGCTTGTTCCTTATGCAGGAAAAAGTGATTATCAGATGAAAAGAATCGGAATTTCAGCCCCCTTTAATGCGCTATTTCAAAAAGAATGGAAAAGATATTTCGGATGTCCGGTTTATGTAGCAAATACACTATTGGGACCGATTTTTCTACTGGTTGGTGGGATCGGTGCCATTTACTTGAGGGCAGATTTACAAATCTTATTGGCTCAAACGGGCATGGAGGAATTCATTCCACAGATTTTATCAATTGCTGCAGTTTTTATTTTGTCCATTACATGTACAACTCATGTTTCAATCAGCATGGAAGGAAAAAACTTATGGATTTTAAAGGCGTCACCTTTGACTCCGATGACCGTGTTTGGTGCCAAAATTGCACTGCAGCTAGTCATAATTTGGCCGGCGGTTTTGATTGCAGGTTTGTGCGTGACAATTGCATTTCACATGAGTTTATTGGATGCGACACTTTTGTTCTTTTTATGTTTGTCATATAGTATGATGACGGCCCTATGGGGATTGGTTGTGAATTTAACCTTCCCTAAAATGGACTGTGAAAATGATACGGTTATCGTAAAACAATCTGCTTCTGCCATGATTGTAATATTAGGTGGAATGCTTCTTACAGCCATCATTGGAGTGTTTGTTTGGTTTACGCAAACATGGATCCCATTTTTTGTTCAGGCGGGAATATTGAGCATGATATTTACAATAACTGCAATTCTATGTGGCATATGGCTTTCTAGAAACGGCGAAAGACGGTTGCTTCAGATTTAAAGAGGCCTCCTGTTCAACTGAGAACAGGAGGCCTCTTTTTAGTGCTGTGTGCGTTCTAACAACGCCTTTATTTTTTCATGTGGATCGATAATAGCGCTCACGGACATATCATGGTTTAATGCAGCGATGAAATAAGCAATGTATTTAGAGACATCCACTTCATGGAACCAAGGACGTTGCAGAAGCTCAGGAGTACGATAGGTGAGGTTAGAACCAAAGACACCATCGATCATCCCAGAGGCATAAGCCTTGTCAAACTCTGCGAGGCCGTTGGTGAAAATAGCGTAAGTGGCGTTGGCAAAAATACGTTTTGCACCCTGTTTTTTCAAGGCAACAGCAATGTCAAGCATGCTTTCACCAGAGGAGATGATGTCATCTGCAACAAATACATCTTTGTTTTCGACGCTTTCGCCCAAGTATTCGTGTGCAACGATGGGGTTGCGTCCATTTACAACACGAGAGTAATCACGCCGTTTGTAGAACATACCAAGATTTACGCCCAAAACGCTTGCATAATACATATTACGATTCAAGGCGCCTTCATCCGGACTGATTACCATAAAGTGATCGCGGTCCAGTTTTAAATCGGGTACAGCTTTGAGGAGTGCCTTCATAACTTGATAAGTGGGCATTACATTGTCGAATCCCATCAAAGGAATGGCATTTTGCATGCGAGGGTCATGCGCATCGAAAGTAATAATGTTCTCTACACCCATTGCTTGAAGCTCCTGCAATGCAACTGCACAGTCCAAGCTTTCGCGATAATTACGACGATGCTGACGGCTTCCATACAACATAGGCATGATGACGTTTACACGATGCGCTTTTCCGCCAATTGCCTGAATCAGACGCTTCAAATTTTGAAAGTGATCATCGGGCGACATGAAATTTAAATTTCCGAATAAATTGTATTTGCAGCTATAATTTCCAACATCAATTACAAGATAAACATCGTCTCCACGCACGGAGGATTTGATCATACCTTTACCGTCGCCTGAAGAAAACCGGGGACATTCACTTTCAATAATGAAGGTTTCCTGTTCTAGACCAGCTTCTTTGGCCCAACGAAGAAGATGATAGTTAATTTTTTCAGTTAACTCTTCTGCGCCGGGACTAGCGATTAAGGCCAATTCTGATACTTGATCTTCGATTTTGAAAAAATCTTTTGCGCCCTTTTTCTGAACCATGTAAGACACTTCTCCTTAAAATTTGTTATTTCAATAAAGGTTCAACGTCACCGCATTTGTAATCTTATTATAGCATATTTCATAGAGGTTCTTCTTCTGATTTTACAGTTTTTTTAATTTTTGTCGTTTTGTTTGAAAAACAGAAGAAAAAAGAAAACTTTTGCACAGGTTCTGCTAGATTTTTATTTCAAAAGGTATCTTAAAATAAGAATAATCTCTAAAAATAGAATCGCCAAAACTTTGTTTCAAAAGTTTATCCCAATTTTTCCATCCGCCGTTGTGAACAGGGGAGATTTACTTTTACACAAATGTGGAATTGTTTTATCCGGGTTCCTTCAACTCGTAAAGCGCAGACACTGCACTCGCCTTGAAGAAAGAATATAATTATAAAAACAAAAACCGCCTAAACACGAAGTTTAAGCGGTTTTGTGGAGCTGCTAAGCAGATTTGAACTGCTGACCTCATCCTTACCAAGGATGCGCT
>NZ_CAUWGY010000134.1:0-3637 GCF_963558415.1 uncultured Ruthenibacterium sp.
CGACTGCTGTGAATCATCTCAGCCAAAAGTGCATCAAGCCGCAATGATGCAAGACTAACCGTATACTCCTGTCCAGCAGGTAAAGCAACTACCTCAGCATCTTCCTGTGTAACGCATACACGATAATGACCAACGGAAAGAAGTTCTTCACACACAACAGGGATATGACGATTCATTACGAAGCATCTGGCCCCATTCTCGCAAATCAGAATATCTCCGATGCACTCTCTTGTTATTCCCAAACTCAGAAGAGCCCCCAAATAATCCCGGTGCGTCAATACAAAACTTTGCTGCTGTACCACAATCGAAAGGCATTTTGCTGCAAAAAACTCGGCCGGTTTTTCATCTCTGTAAATACACAGAATTTTTCGATCGGCTCCTTCATATCCGCCAAAAAACGTGTAGCTTGACCATTTTTCTTTATTTAAAGCCGAAACAGCAAGCATCTGTTCACGATCATTCAAAAAAGAAGTTGCCTTTGGCTTACCAGTATATTCTACTTGGCGAACCCATTCTGTCACACGTCTTAACCAAAGTTTCTCTTCGTCGTTTTGAGGTGGCACATACCCACGCTGCTTCGAATTAGAAGAAGACGCCATTGCTCTCCAGCTCGTCCAACAAATCTCCCATAATATCTACATTATAAGGAGTAATAATAAAAGTACTATTGGCCACACGCTTAATTTGCCCATTGTTAGCATAGGCTACACCAGACAAAAAGTCTACCAAACGTCGTGCAATATCCTTGCTGGTAGATTCCAAGTTCAACACTACCGTACGTTTCGCATTCAAATGATCTGCCACAGCACTGGCATCATCAAAACGCTCCGGTTTTACAAGCACAACCTGGAGTTGCATGGTGGAATTGATATTGACCACTTTATTTCTCTTTGGGTCCGAATCCTGTGGTGCATAACTATCCTGTACATTGTAATCATCAGAATCGTCAGCATTTTGCATCATGTCGACATCATCCTCATCGTAATCGTCGTCGTCGGGCACGCCCATCATACCTTTAAGTTTATCAAACACGCTCATAAATCGCTGTACTCCTTTTGAAACAATGTAATGTTGCAACCATTTTTAAAAGAGGGCATACAACCGCATAATACATATATGCTAATATTTTTATTATCTTCATTTTAGCTCTTATTGTCAATCTTTTTCCAAAAAAAGCTGACATGCGCCGGGTCCTTTTTTACAACAAAACTTTATCCTCATAAAGATTGCCTGTGTCCGTGATAACTTCATCGTACATCTTGAGATAAGTTTTTTCTTGCGTATCTTGGCTATCCGGGTTAACTAAAATATAATTTTGATCTTCAAAAATCACGTCAATATAACGTTTTTGCGCAGTATTTCCGCGCTTGACGTAAACGTAATCCTCACCTTCGCTAACTCGCCTAGCAGCAGCGTCCACTCGTAACCCTTCATAGACCTGAAATGTAATCTGGGCATTTTCCTTCTCAAGCGTTACCACATCTTCATTGATATAGTCACACAGTAACTCCACTTTCGCAAGATTGTTTTCTTCATCTACAACAACACTGATTACCTGCGCAGGGAACTGATTATCAGATACACCCGGAAAAGAAATTTGTACGGTTTTTCCTTCTACAAATTTAGTTGCTTGCTTTGCATCCACTAAAGCAAAATAGCTCCACTCATAATCCGTAATAATTTTTCCTGCAACTGTGTTTTCGTTTTCTTGTAACGGTTGCTGACATGCCGCCGAAAACTCACTCGGTGTCATTTTAGAAAGTTCTTCACCGGTGTAGATTCTTTTTGTGCTATCTTGAGCCGATACAAAATAACCTGCCGTATTAGAAACAATCGGTACAGGAGTTCCCACCGAAATGGCATCTCTTTTTTCTGTCAACTCTTGAATGCGCTGTGAAAAATCAGAAGCTGACCCCGTATTGATCAAAAGGCGATTTTGCGCCGTTAAAACTTCCTCTCTCGCTTGCGGTATCTGTGTATAATTTCCACTTTGTACACTGGACAGAATTTCATAAATACCGTTCTTCGTTTGTTTCAGCAAAGAATCCACATCAACCGCCACAGTAGAAATTGTTTGCGATTTTTCAACCAAAGCAATTTCTTCATTCAAATCCTGAATCTGTTGATATCCAGCAGCCTGTTGGGCATCAGAAAACTGCTGTGCAACAGCCGTTCCGGCTGAAACACGTTCTCCATCTTGCGCAACATAGCCCAAAACACCAGCTCCGTCGTAAGTGATGTCCGTTTCACTCAACGAGACATACCCTTGGCAAGATATTGTATCCGCCATTTCATACAACACCGCCGTCTGCGTATCATATGAACGGTTTACTTGGCCAAAAAGAATTAAAGCGAGCTGAACAGCAATATAAACAACTGGAATAAGCAACAAAAGAAGGATTCCCCATCTTATTTTCTTTTGTTTTGTACGTTTTTCCATGTTTATTCCTTTTCAAAATCTTTCGATTTCCAATACTCCAATACTATACTTTCCACAGTCTCTTGTGGATCAAGCCAAAGAACATCCGGCATTCTTCGAAACCAGGTAAGTTGACGTTTCGCATAATTTCTTGTTGCTTGCTTAAGAGACTGTACACAATCAGACAGCGCCATCTTTCCTTCAAAGTAAGGAAAAAATTCCTTATACCCTATCGCTTGTGCAACCGTATGATAACTCTCACGATTCAAATATACCTTTTTTGCTTCTTCCAGCAATCCCATCTCCATCATTTGGTCTACGCGCATTTCAATTCTCTCATACAAAATCTGCCTGTCTTTCGGACAGAGGCAAACGATGCACGCATTGTATGGTTTTTCTTTGGGCAGAGATTCATTTCTCTGCTCCGTCATGGTCTTACCAGTTTGCCGATACAATTCCAACGCACGCAAAACACGCACATGATTATTGGGGTGCAATGTAGCAGCATACTGCGGATCGATACTTTTTAGTTCTTCATAGAGCGGAATAATTCCTTTTTCATCCAATTCTTTCTGCAGGAGCATTCTCTCCTGCGATAACGGTTTTGCCGGAGAAAAACGAACGCCGTCCAACAAACTTGAAATGTACAAACCAGTCCCGCCCACAAGAATCGGCACATGCCCCCGCTCCGCAATTTGTTGAATTGTATTCGATGCCAATTCAACATAATCCGCTACAGAAAAAGTCTGTTCTGGCTCAAGAAATCCCATAAGATGATGTACGACACCATCCATTTCCGATGTATCGGGTCTCGCTGTTCCCACAGAAAGACCTGCATATATTTGCATAGAGTCTGCTGAAACCACTTCTCCATTTAATTGCTTTGCTAAACGAATAGAGGAGGAAGTTTTTCCAGAAGCGGTAGGGCCACAAATCACCAAAATCTTAACCTTGTCTGCCAAACTGTTTCTCCAGCTCCTTTAATGTTAAACGCAAAATAACCGGTCGACCATGCGGGCAAAACGGTGGAATTTTCCCATCCATCACGTCTTCAGCCAAACGCATCAACTGTGTAGTATGTGTTTTATCTCCAGCCTTTATAGCGGCTCGGCAAGCAATCGAATGCAATACCCATTCGGTTTTTTCACTCGTAGTATACTTTGGATTTTCCCGCAAATGGCTGGCAAGTTCGACCACTAAATCTTCCACGTTATCCGG
>NZ_CAUWGY010000135.1:0-3497 GCF_963558415.1 uncultured Ruthenibacterium sp.
GTAATTTTTTGCGCATCTTCCAAACGCAATGTCAACTCGTATCCACGCAAATGAAGCTCGATGGGATCTCCCATAGGAGCAACTTTCCGAACGGTGACATGTGTTCCAGGGGTGAGCCCCATATCCAACAAACGGCGGCGCAATGCACCTTCGCCACCTACTAAAGCAATGACAGCTTCTTGTCCGATGGGAAGCTTATCTAATGTCATGGATAACATCCTCTTTTCACACAAAATGTTAGCCTGTGCTAACTTTTAAAGTATACACCTGGTGTATAAAAACTGTCAAGAAAAAAGATAGAAAAGCACCCGGCTTTCTTGAAAAGGCCAGGTGCTTTTTAGTCAGTTTTTTGTGTGGATCAAAGGGTCCAGCAAGTCAAATAAGTCTGAACAGGCGATGCTGTCGGCCATGGGCATAATGTCGCTTTCGAGTTTTCCATCGCGTATACATGAGGCAACGTGTTGAGCCTCAAACTCAAAGCCGGTAGCGCTTTCGTGCATAAATACCTCGGTGGGTTGTGCTCCCTGCCAGCATTAGGCATCGGGCAGAGGATAAGCATAAAGTTCTGTGCGCTGGGCCCAGTTAAAGCAGGGCGCAATACGAATAAGGCCTTGGTCACCGCACAAATACAAGCTATTGTCTGCGGAAAATTGAATGCTGCATTTGAGATGTGCAGTGAGACCGTCTTCGTAAGAAAGTGTCAAAAACGTTGATCCATCCACACCTGTTCCGGAAGGAACGCAATGAGGAACGATATTTGATAGCGTATGACCCTGTGCAAAATATTGTGCACAGGAAAAAGCGTATACACCCAAATCGTAAAAGGCGCCTCCGCCCAGTGCGGGATCGAATAGACGAGCGTATTCCTTTGGATCGCGACCAGCACACAAATTCGCGCTGATGCATAAAAGGCGACCGATGCGCCCTTCATCGACCCAGCGGCGGGCTGTTTGAATTGCAGGCAAAAATCTTGTCCACATAGCTTCCATTAAGAAAACATGGTGTTCGGCGGCAAGGCTTGCCAGGCTACGAGCCTCTGCGCCAGTTAAAACAAGAGGCTTCTCGCACAACACATGTTTGCCGGCACGAATGGCCTGCACGCAGCATTCATAATGCAGAGAGTTGATGGTGGCAATATATACGACATCAATTTCCGGATCCGCCAAAAGTTCCTCGTGGCTTCCATAGCTCCGAGGAATTCCGTGTTCCTGAGCGAAGCGAGCTGCACGTTGCGGATCAGAAGAAGCCACTGCACAAAGTGTCGCACCGGGAACAAGATTTTGTTCGAAACAGGAGCTGAAACGAGCGGCGATCCGTCCGGCTCCCAGAATACCATATTTGCAAATATTCATCGCGATCCCTCTTTTGAATAAACTTCTGCATTCATCCTACCTTATTTTTTTGTGTTTCGCAATAAGAAAGCGCTCATCTTTTAAAGATGAGCGCTTTTTTCATTTCATTATCCTTGATAGCCTACTGCATCAGCCAATTCCTTGTCGATAACGACAACAGCATTTTCATGCAGTTTTAGTAATGTAGAGGGATTTTGGGTAGTAATCACATCGTCCATGATTAACCCTTTGATGGCAGGGACCTTAGCAAGCCCAGTTGCAGCCAAAACTACTGTTTTAGCAGCCAGAATATCTCCCATTCCCATTGTGATGGCACGAGTGGGAACGTCTTCTTTTTTCTCAAAGAAACGCGCGTTGGCGTTGATCGTGCTTTCGGTCAAATTTTCTACATGTGCTACACTGATCAAATGATCGGATGCTTCATTAAATGCAATATGACCGTTGTTGCCGATGCCAAGAAGCTGAAAATCCGCCGGGCCACCCTCACGTACTTTTTGTTCCAGTTCCTGTGCGTTGGCCTCAAAATCACCCATTCCGTTGGCAACAAAAGTGTTTGCTTTAGGAATGTTGATGTGATCAAATAGATTGCTGTCCATAAAATAACGATAGCTCTGTTCATGCGTTCCCGGAATTCCGCAATATTCGTCCAGATTGACCGTATGGACCTGAGAAAAATCAATTTGGCCTTCCCGGTTCATCTGAATGAGTTTTTGATAAATGGGAACAGGTGTTCCACCAGTGGCCAGACCGAGTTTCGCATCCGGTTTGCGTGCGATCAAATCGCGAATCATTTCTGCAATGACGGTACAGGTTTCGTCATAGCTTTTGGTAACGATCACTTTCATGCTGCATTCTCCTTACTTTGTACTAACAAGGACACAACTTTATCTCTATCATAATCTCTTTCGAGAGAGATGGATAGGTGCAAAATGCTTTTAAATTTGTACAAACGTGTACCTTTATTACATTTATGTATATAGCGCTCCTTCCAGTTCCGAAAGATGTACAGGCGAAGGGGATGCGCCTATGTGGAGTGCACGGAACATACCGGGAGTTTGGCCGGTGTGTTTTTTAAACACCTTACAAAGATAATTGGCTCCCGAAAATCCACATAGTGAGGCAATAACCTCCAAACTGTAATCTCGCTGTGCCAGCAAGACTTTTGCGGCCTCAATTCGAGTTTGGATCAAATATTGGCCGGGGCCCGTTCCCATTTGGGCGGTAAACACACGCACCAAATGGCTTTTGCTCACACCCAATTGACGTGCGAGCTCGTCAACACCATACAACCCCGCATAATTTTGTCGAATCGCCAGAACAGCTTGCGCTACCAGAGGAGGCAGCCCGGGGGTTTCTTCGGCTTCGTCCGCTTTTGAAACGCTGCACAAAACCCGGAATGCCAAGGCCGGAAGTAATTCCGTTTCATCACGAGCCACTGCTGCTGCCAAGGCGCTCATTTCTTGCGCGGCCAAAGGACAAGCGTTGCAATCCGATAAAAGCGGACGGCTCAGCCGGCTACCAAATTCTTGTGCGGCCGTTCCCGAAAATCCAATGGCAAGAAGATGACATTCGGAGGCGGGTGTGATTTCCACAGAATCACTACACAACAGCAATCCGCCAGCTTCCATCCAAAGGGCTTCGCCCGTTCCGGGCGGATATACCACTGCTGCACGACCACGGGAAGTTAAGATCACAGTACAGGCCGCATTGTCGAGAATGCAGGACGCAGAAGAATCAATTTCCCGGAAAAAGGCCACTGTGCATATGTCTTGGGCAGAAAAGAGCAATAAGTTTCACCACACATCAATATTTTACTATTTTCAAATAAAAAATAGCCTGTTATTATTATATTAAAGCAACAGAGGTCCGTCAAGGACGTCAATAAAATGCAAAATGAAGTTACAATGGAGGTAAGGTCCCATGGCAAGCATTAGCTGCAAAGGTATTTACAAAATTTATCCGGGCAATGTTCAGGCTGTTACCGACTTCAACTTGGAGATCGAAGACAAAGAGTTCATTATCCTGGTTGGCCCTTCTGGCTGCGGTAAATCCACCACCCTGCGTATGATCGCTGGTTTGGAGGAGATTTCCAAAGGTGAGTTGTACATCGGCGACCGTCTGGTCAACGACGTTCCCCCGAAGGAT
>NZ_CAUWGY010000136.1:0-3437 GCF_963558415.1 uncultured Ruthenibacterium sp.
CGGCAGCCAAATCTCCCTCGACCCGATAGCCATACTCTTTTGGCCTTGCGAGTTCCATTTTCACATCTCCCATTTCGCACTGCACCGATGTTTTTCCCAGCAAGCTGCCGTCAAACTGCACCTGTCCCAATTCCACCACTACATCGGACTTTTGCTCCACGGTGATATTGGATGCGTTGAGAGAACCCACGCCGACTTCAAACTGCGCCGTTTTGCAGCGAAGGTTTTCCAGAGTCAATCGCCCTGTGCCCACTTCCATATCCAAGTGTTCCAACACCTGATTTTGAGGCACAGTGACAACGATCTCGGCACCCGACCAATCCTTTGTACCATTTTCCAGCTTCCACACGCCATTTTTCACTTGATTTTGACGAATGGAACCCTTTCGTACATCGATTGAAAAGCCGTCGCCGCCCTGTACGGTGACCTCGCCGCCGCCCAAATCAAACTCAAGCGCGGTGATATTTCCTTGCGGCACCTGCACTGCTGTGGATGCAGAAGGGTCATCGTCCATCCTGATAAAATTCCAATGGCCAAACAATCCGTTGTCAAAACGAACACTCTCTGGGCGGCCTCCCATAAAGCAACCTGCCAGACCCAATAGCAGCGAAAACACAAGAGTCGCTACACATACCTGTACGATTCGCCTCATGACTTACATTCCCACCTTTCCAGCAACGGCCCGAATCAGGCGGCGAACAAGATTTACCGCCCAAGGCACAAACCGGCGGATGCCCCAAATACATCCCGATGTGACCAGGACACCCAATGCGATACTGGCCATGGACAGCGCTATGCAGACCATACCATCTGCCGGATTTGTAAACAGCACCGCAAACGAAATCACTAAGGCAACGACCCCGCCGATGACCGCGGACACGCCGCCAATCAGAATCCCCAAAATGCCGCCTGCAAGCCCCATGACAGCACCGAACAATCCAGTCAGCACCCCAATCCACAATGGACTGGTAAAGACCAGGAGCAAAACCAGCAAAAGACGGTTATTATTATTCTTTCTTGACGCGCTTGATGCTGAGCTAGATGCCGCGTATGAGGGATTCGCGCCCTGGTGCGCTTCATAAGATTTTTGCCCCCATTCCGGTCCGTCCAATATCAGTTCCGGCCCAACCGACTGCTTGTTTTCGACTTCGCATTCTTCGTCTGAAAGCCCCAAATTTGCACGGATGATTGCCGCCACCTTTTGAGGACTTCCCAGTTCTTCCAGAACCTGCGCCTCTCGGTCCGGACCTGCCTCATCCAGATATTCCACATAAAATTTTATTGCTTCCTCCCGTTCCACGGGGGAAAGGCCGGCCAATTCGGCCTCAAGCTGGGCAAGGAACTGCGCTCTATTCATTGCCGATCCCTCCGAATAATACATGATTGATCTTCTCCTCGTATACCTTCCACTCTTGCCGGTACATCTCCAGACGAGCACTTCCCTTTTCGGTAATGCTGTAATAACGACGATTCCGGCCTGCAAACTCCCGGTCGTATGTCTCCAAACATTCGTCCCGCTGAAGACGCCTTAAAACCGGGTACAGCGTACTCTCCGACACTTCCATCACACTGCGCACATCCTGCGTGATCTTGTAGCCATAGGTACTTTCCTGGCTGACGATGCTGAGCACCAGCGCGTCCATCAACGCCGCGCCTGTGTTAAAAGCCATGCCGACCCCTTCCTTTCCTGGGTTGTCTCCCATTCTTCAGCCTCAACAATATTATATGACGTATAATATTGAATGTCAATACAGTATTGTAAAAATTACATCTTGCTGATAAGACGAACGAACATTTCTTTTTTCTTCAAAATGCAAGAAGATTTGTGCTATACTACCCGTAAGAAAGGAGGATGGGAATGGAGCTTGCTTTTTTTCTTATGGCCGTTCTCGTCACTGCAATTTTCGGCTGTTTTTGGATGTGGCAATATCAAAGGCGCAAAAAGGTGTTGATGGAGCAGATTCGCTCATCGTTTGGACAAGATCCCAGTCGCGTCAGTTTGCAAAAAGATACGACCAACTTGTGGAAGCTTTGGAGAATTGACGACGCCTGGACCATAGACGATCAGAGCTGGAGCGACCTTGGGATGGACGAAGTCTATCTGAGGCTGGACAGTTGTGAGAGCGCCATTGGAAAAGAATATCTGTACGCTGCACTGCGCCGTCCGCTTGGGCCGCAGACATCTGCCCGCCGAAACGCATTGCGTGCGGCCATGGAGCAAAATCCGGAAATCCGCTTTGCGCTTCAACTCAAATTTGCAAGGCTGGGACGTTATGGCCGCGGATTTGAGGAGTTGCTTGGAGATCCCAAGGGCGCCAGACTTCCGCTTGCCCGAGTGTATCCCCTCTGCGCAGCTCTTCCATGGTTATGCTTGCCGCTTTTGTTTTTCGGTCCGCAGGGCGGGCTCTTGTGTCTGGGCGCTGTCTGCTTGAATATTGCTCTGAGCGTAGCGGCCAAACCCCGTCTGGAAGGGGCGCTGCAATCGCTTGGTTATCTGGCCGCTTGTTTTCAGACGGCACAGCGGGTGGCAAAACTCACATCGCCCTGTGCACCCGAACTGAGCAAAGAGCTGGAAGATTCATTGAAGCCGTTGCGAGGACTGACAGGAGCTTTGTCCGCCATTGCATGTCCGGCTCCCGGCACAGACGCAGGGACCTTTCAGGAAGTATTCGGCATGCTGACGCTTTGGCCTTTGTTGTTTTACGGGCGTGCTGTGAAAATTTTGGAACTTCGAAAAGAACAGGCACTGCAAGTGTGTCGTCTTATGGGAGAAACGGAATTGGCCATTGCCACAGCCTCCTTCTGTGCAAGCGTTCCGGGCTGGTGTACGCCCACTTGGCAAAAAGAAGGGGAAGCGGTGTGTGTGGAATGCCAGGAGCTGTATCACCCTTTGCTGAGCCAACCGGTGAAAAACAGCGCGCGTTTTTCGCAAGACACACTGTTTACCGGCTCCAACGCATCCGGAAAGTCTACTTTTTTAAAGGCAGTGGCCGTGAATGCCATTTTGGCAGGAAGCCTGGGCGTGTGCTGTGCCGAGCGTTTCTGTCTTCCCTATGTACCCATTATCAGCTCCATGGCGGTGCGCGATGATCTTTTAGCCGGAGAGAGCTATTTTATTGCGGAACTTCGCAGCCTGCTGCGACTGATCCAACAGGCTGAGGCAGGTCCGTGCCTGTGCTTTGTGGACGAAATTCTGAAAGGGACCAACACAGTGGAACGCATTGCCGCATCGGCTGCTGTATTGGAGCGGCTGCACACCACAAAAGCGCTTTGCTTTGTGGCCACCCATGACGGCGAATTAACAAGGATGCTGACACCTTTTTGGGACAACCGCCATTTCCGTGAACAGGTGACAGAAGATGGCGTGCACTTTGACTATCATCTATACTCTGGCCCATCTTCTACACGCAACGCCATCGCATTGCTGAAGACAATGG
>NZ_CAUWGY010000137.1:0-3379 GCF_963558415.1 uncultured Ruthenibacterium sp.
GGAACGGCAAAATTTTTTGCACTTCTATTGCTTCTTTATCACACATAAGCAAATGGACAGGAGAAGAATTTTTGTATACAGCTTGGGCTGTTCGTATGATTCCACTTTTGTTTGTAGTGGCAGTGGCAGACTGTCTGGTTCTACTGCTTATAAAACCGCGGAATGTAAATTTAAAAGGAACCAGAGCGTACTTTCGTGGTTTATATCAGAAGATGGATAGGATTTCACGAGACGAAAAAATTGCACTTTTGATGTTCGCATTTGTTTTGATTTTGTGCTTCACGCGAAACCTATATGCTGAGATTCTGCCAGGATTGAAGCCAGCATTCGTTTTTCTGATCTGTGGTCTTCTTACTTTTATAATTCCAAAACAGGATGGCGGCTTCTTAAATCGGTGGCAGGATGCATTTCCAAAATTAAGCTGGGATCTTATTTATATGTGTGGTGGTGGTATGGCTGCTGGTGCGTTATTGGATGCGACCGGAGCCATTGATCAAATTGCAGCTTTAATTCGGATTTTGCCTCTGAACGGACAGTTCGGTACTTATTTGGTCTTTTGTGCACTTACAATTGGACTTTCGGAAATATCCAATAATACATCCGCAGCGGCAATTTCGATGCCGATCGTATTTAGCATTTGCGAAGGCCTTTCGCTCAATCCAATGCCTTATCTTTATACGGTCATTGCTTCGTTCAACTGTGCCTATATGTTGCCTACAACCATTCGTACCATTCCGGTTGGATTGGGATTAAAGCCTCGATATCTCCTCAAAAACGGAACCTTAATGACCTTGGTAAATATTTTTGTATTATCTGCGGCAGGCTATTTACTAAGTAAATTTTGGCCTTTATTCCGTTGCTATTAAACAAGGAGCGACGATGAAATTTTCGGTGAACGAAAAAGCTCATTTAGAAATGATGGTATTGATTGCGTGAAATTTGATAATGAATCTAGAAGACGATATAAACAAAACACCCTCTGATGCGCAGTTGCATCAGAGGGTGTTTTTCATGATTAAGTAACCTATGTTTATTACATACCCAGCAAGCTAGCCAAGGGGCGAAGCAGCCAAGAGTAGAACAGGCTCATAGATACGCAGTCCACGTCTGTCATTGTATAGGCCGATAGAGAAGGTAATCCTTCGATAACAATTTGGCCGAGATACGGTGCAACCAGAGCGGGAAGCAGAGAAATAAACAAACCGTGTACGATGCTGGCAATGATGGTGCCACGGCGACCGCCGGTGGCATTGGCAAAGATAGCTGCTGTGCCGCCAGCAAAGAAGTTTGACATGATACCAGGAATAACCATCGGAAGACCGAATACCGGCCACAGGAACATGCCAATTACGGTACCCACCGTCGTGAACACGAAACCATATACGATGGCATTGGGAGCATAAGTAAACAGAACTGGGCAGTCCAGAGCGGGGCGTGCACCCGGCACGACCTTTTCTGCGATACCTGCAAAGGCCGGAACAAGTTCGGCGATCAACAGACGAACACCGGTGAGAAGAATAAACAGACCTACGCAGAAGGTAATACCTTGCAGAATGGCGTATACGATGTAGTTTTTATCTCCCGCGGCCTCGGCTACGACTTCCGGTCCCGCAAGGATGGCCATAATTACATACAGAGGAACCATAACAGAACCTACGGCAAGATAGGTATCTTGCAAGAAGGAAAGCTTGGCCGGGAATTTGGCGTCCTCAGTAGATTTGGATACGTCACCGGTCAATTTGGAAACACCAGCGCTCAGAAGATAACCCAAAGTGCAGAAATGTCCCAAAGCGATATCGTCGCTTCCGGTGATTTTGCGAACCACAGGCTGTGCCAAAGCAGGGAACAGAACGCAGCAAATGCCACCCAAAACAGCGCCAATAAGCACTGCGGGTATATGTCCAAAGCCGCACAAGCCTACTCCAAACAGAATGCTGGCCATAGCCATATAAATGGGGGCCTCACCATTCAAAAAGACATATTTCCATTTGGTGAATCGAGCGATGATCAGGTTGACAACAAAGATACCTGCATATACCAGCGCGATATCACGGCCTACAACTTCATTTTGCATGGCCACAGCCAGAACGGCCTCAATGGAGGCTACCGATCCTTGAATTCCAAGTCCGGCCGAAAACCAAGTGCTGAAAGGCTCCAGAGCACCGACGATGACCGAGGAACCGGAGGACAAAATCATAAAGCCCATCATGGTCTTGAATGTGCCGCTAATACATTCACTGACGCTCTTTTTCTGGATGATCAATCCCAAAAGCGCTACAAGGCCGAGAACCACAGCCGCATTGATAAGAATATTATCAATGATAAAATTTAAAACTCCCATGGAAACCTCCTATTCTTTCAACAAATACCGCCCTCTTGCCTGGGCACGGCGTAAAATGTTTGTTACATCCAACCGTTTTCTTCGAGCACAGGCTTCAGCTTTTCACGAATCTCTTGCTTGTTGACAAGGCTATTCAAATAAATTTTATTAGGGAATAGCTTGAATGTGTCAAAGTGTGGCTTGAAATTAATTCCTGCAATAAGGATATCAGCGCTTTTGGAGGATGCTGAAAGCATGTCACTGTGGTCTACATGTGCCTGCACGCCCAGCTCTTTCAGCACGGCCTCCACGGCCATCTGGCACACCAAGCTGCTACCGCAGCCATTTCCGCATACCATCAAAATATTGATCATTCGATACACCTCCTTTTTATATGTTAACGGACCATATGCCATATTTTGCCATAAGTTTTCGTCAAAAGATAATTTTTGTAGATTATAGGCGGAATATGACATTTCTTGTCTTTTATCCTAAAACTGTCCCAGGAAAAAGTCAACAATTTTGAACAAAAAAAGAAAAAATAAGCGGATTCAATAAAAAAACGGAACAAAATAAGTGCAAAATTCTAAATTATGAAAATATTTTTGCTAAATATTGCAAATAGCTGCAAGAAGTTGTATAATTTGTGATAGAAAAGAGCAAAAGTGAAAAGAGGTGGAGAAAATGCTGCTGAAAGAAATTGTTGAAGAAGATCGATTTGCATTTTTTGAAAAGGCGGATGACTGGAAAGATGCAATTCGAAAGAGTTGCTCGCCCTTAGTTCGTACCGGGTGTGCGAATGAGGAGTATGCCGCTCGCGTAATAGAATGTGTAGAAGAGTTTGGTCCTTATATTGTATTGGTACCAGGGTTGGCGATTCCACATTCTACAAAGGGGGCACCAGGTGTACGTTGTACGGCTGTTTCCTTTGTAAAGTTTGAACAGCCAGTACGTTTTGATCCGGATGACCGAGAAAAGGATGCCACTTTATTTTTTGCCTTGGCGGCCGTGGATGAAGAGGCCCATGTGAAAAATATGCGCCAGTTATTTAAAATTCTT
>NZ_CAUWGY010000138.1:0-3274 GCF_963558415.1 uncultured Ruthenibacterium sp.
TGTTTCTTTTCTTTGAAAGCGAAACAAGGTAGGACCCATCCCAATTGCAAACTCCTGTACAGTAATCCCACTGAATTTTGCCGTCAGGAAATGTCCCAATTCATGAATAAAAATAACTAAACCAAATACAAAAATAGAAGCAAGAGCTGTCAGCAGCCACGAGGCCACGGTACCACCGCCTTTCGAAAATCATAACCGCTCTAAAACATATGCACGCGCCATCCGATCACATTCATAAACATCTTCAAGCGTATAATTCCCGCCAAAATCCTGGCTTTCTACAATTCCTTCCACCAATTCCCCTATTTTCAAAAATGAAATTTTATCTTCCAAAAACAGACGTACCGCTTCCTCGTTGGCACCATTAGCCGCACATGGTGCCAGACCACCTTTCTTAATGGCTTTTTTACAAGCCGGCAAACAGCGGAAAGCCTTTTCATCCGCCACATCAAAAGTCAAAGATTTAAGCTGTGTAAAGTCCAGCTCAGGAGCCGGTCCCTCTACACGATTCGGCCAAGTTAAGGCATATTGAATTGGAATACGCATATCCGGAACGCCCATTTGCGCCAAAATAGAATGATCGCTAAACTGAACCATAGAATGAATGACGCTTTGACGTTGTACAACAATCTGCACATTTTCCGGCGGAAGATCAAAAAGCCATACAGCCTCAATTAGTTCCAGCCCTTTATTCATTAAAGTAGCAGAATCAATGGTAATTTTACTTCCCATATTCCAGTTGGGATGGCGGAGAGCATCTTCCTTTTTTACATTTGCAAGCTCTTGCATCGTCCTGCCAAAAAATGGTCCGCCAGAGGCCGTAAGCAAAATTTTCTGTAATGTTTTTGCCGAAAACTCATCCTGCAGACACTGAAAAATTGCAGAATGTTCGCTGTCAACAGGCAATAATTTTGCCTGTTTCTTTCTGGCCATCTCAGTGACCAAATGGCCGCCAGTTACAAGGCTCTCTTTATTTGCCAAGGCCACATCGATTCCCTGTTGTAATGCAGCCAAAGTTGCGGGAAGGCCTGCAATACCAACAACAGCATTCAACACAATATCGGCTTGCGGCATCGATGCCAATTCAATCAAGCCTTGTTTGCCGCACAACAACTTAGGTGCATTCGACATACCATCCAGAATCGTCTTCATCTTCTGAAAGGCCTGCACATCTACTACCGTCACAACTTTTGGGGAAAACTCTTGAATTTGTTTGAGTAGCAAAGATATGTTGCGATTGGCCGCCAAACCGTACACTTGAAATCCCTGAGCACGAATCACATCCAAACTTTGTGTTCCAATCGAACCTGTTGACCCCAACAACGTAATACTCTTGCTCATTTAAAGCTCTCCTTTAAGATTCAAGCACAATCTATTACAGATTTGATAAAGTCAAAACGACAAACGGAGCAATAAACATCACACTATCAAACCGATCCATAATTCCACCATGGCCCGGGAAAATCGTTCCATAATCTTTAATACCACATTGCCGTTTCACAACAGAAGCCGTCAAATCTCCCAAAATTCCTAACACAGAACTGATCATGCCCACAACAATCAATACAAGATAATAACGATTTCCTAATGAGTGCATTAACGTCGGTTCCTGATACAACAACACATAAAGCAAGGTAATTACAATTCCAACGATTACACTTCCAAGAATACCGCCAATGGCACCTTCTACCGTTTTGTGCGGACTGACAACCTGTGCCAATTTATGTTTTCCGAAAGCACGTCCTGCAAAATATGCGCACGTATCACCGCCCCATGCAAATCCTAAAATCAGAAGCAAAACATAAATGCTCTCCAGAGAATCCGTAAACATACTCCGCACATGCAGAACCGATGCAAAACATGCGAGAACAATACCGGACAAAAAGGCCGTTCCCGCTACCTTTGCAAAATTGACAGACTGCGAACGAAAAATCACACAGCACGAAAGATAAAGAGCCGTCAAATAAAACACATACAGCAAAATTTGAGCGACCTGCAAAATATCGCTGAACAACACCGCTACGGTTATAGGAACAAAGGCAGCGAAGACATGCGGAGCCTTTATTCCAAATGCGTCATACACCTCATGAATCGCAATCAGCGCTACCACAATCAAAGCCAAATTAAAAAACACCGTATCAAAAAAGCATAGTACGAGCGCCAAAACGATTAATCCTACAATCGAAGTAATGACACGCACTTTCATCTCAATTCCCCACTTCTATTAAATACCGCCAAATCGACGGCTGCGATGATTGAACTCATCAATCGCCTTATCCAAATCATCTCTTGTAAAATCAGGCCACAATACATCCATATCTACAAATTCTGAATAAGAGGCCTGCCAAAGCATAAAATTGGACAGTCGATGTTCACCGCTTGGACGTAAAATAAAATCCGGATCTTTCTGTCCCGCCGTATACATGCAATCGGATAAAAGGCGTTCGTCAATCTCCTCAGGGGAGAGTTTTCCCTCTTGCACTCGCCGAGCAAGTATTTGAGCCGCACGAACAATTTCCTGTCTGCCGCCATAATTGATTGCAACATTTAATATTGTACCTGTATTATGTGCTGTTTTTGTCTCAATTTCTTCCATTTGTGCCTGAAATTTTTCTGGCAAGGGGGTTCTATCACCCAAGAAAACAACTCTGTTATTTTCCTTTTGATAATCGTAAGCAGCGGTAAGATATTCGCCAAACAACTTCATGATGGTATTTACTTCTTCCACGGGTCGCGCCCAATTCTCCGTCGAAAAAGCATAAAAAGTGACACTGGCTACTTCAAGTTCATTACAATATCGCGTAATATCCTTAAAGACTTCTGCACCTTTTTTATGGCCGGCCGTACGAGGGAGCCCTCTTTTTTTCGCCCACCTGCCATTTCCATCCATGATAATTCCAATACTAAGTCCCTTGGCAAAATCCGTCCTTTTTTCCATATTGAACTTCCTTTTTTGTAAAAATGTGTGCCGCGCAGCTCAAGCGCGGCACACTTTTTCGCATCCTGTTATAACTTTGCTTAAATTTCCATGATTTCTTTGGTTTTATTCTCGCAAATTTTATCGATTTCTTTCGTAAATTTGTCCGTTACCTTCTGCATTTTTTCCTCAAGATCCTTCTGATCATCTTCCGTCAGCTCACCGGACTTTTTCATCGACTTAAATTTGTCCATTGCATCACGCCGAATGTTGCGGACCGCAATTTTTCCTTCCTCGCCCAAATGCATTGCATCTTTCACCAGTTGTTTACGGCGTTCTTCTGTGGGAGCCGGAAAA
>NZ_CAUWGY010000139.1:0-3168 GCF_963558415.1 uncultured Ruthenibacterium sp.
GATTTAAACTTCTACCCATTGCCCTATGCCAAAATCACCAATCGGCGTTATCGCAGTATTGGGCTCGGAGTGTCTGGCTACCATCACATGCTTGCAAAACATAAGTTGCGTTGGGAAAGCCAAGAGCACCTGGATTTTGTAGACGACTTGTTCGAGCGCATCAATCGTGCAGCCATTGAGGCGAGCAGTGCGATTGCTGCGGAAAAGGGAAGCTACGCCTTCTTCGGGGGCAGCGACTGGCAGACCGGCGCCTATTTTGAAAAACGGGGCTATACTTCGCCCCAATGGCAGGAACTGGCCGCCCGGGTGGCGCGGCAGGGTATGCGTAACGCCTACCTGTTGGCCGTAGCACCTACGTCATCCACCAGTATTCTCTCGGGCACTACTGCGGGCATTGACCCTATTATGAAACGATTTTTTCTGGAAGAGAAAAAAGGCAGCATGTTGCCCCGCATTGCGCCGCAATTGTCTATGGAGACTTATTGGTATTATAAAGCGGCACATCAGATGGACCAGAGCTGGAGCGTTCGGGCCTGTGGTGTGCGTCAGAGGCACATTGATCAGGCTCAGAGCATGAACCTGTATATCACCAATGATTATACCTTGCGCAAAGTGCTGAACCTTTATATACAAGCTTGGGAGAATGGTGTCAAAACCATTTATTATGTGCGTTCTAAATCGCTGGAAGTGGAGGAGTGCGAGAGCTGCTCTTCCTGACAGAAAGGAGAAACGACTATGGATCATCTTGTGAAAAAGCCGCTGTTTAATCCTGGCGGCGATACGGATGTGCGGCTGCGCCGTATGATCGGAGGCAATACCACCAATCTCAACGATTTTAACAATTTAAAATACCCTTGGGTCAGCGACTGGTATCGGCAGGCCATGAACAACTTTTGGATTCCTGAGGAAATCAATCTGGCCCAGGACGTGAAGGACTATCCTCATCTGTTGCCGGCCGAGCGCACAGCCTACGATAAAATCCTCAGTTTTTTGGTTTTTCTGGACTCCATCCAAACGGCCAATTTGCCAAACATTGGCGAATACATCACCGCCAACGAGGTAAACCTGTGCCTTTCTATCCAGACTTTCCAGGAGTGTGTGCACAGCCAGAGTTACAGCTATATGCTGGACACCATTTGCAGTCCTACTCAACGGGATGAAATCCTGTATCAGTGGAAGACGGACGAACATCTTCTGCGGCGCAACACTTTCATCGGGGAGTTGTACAACGAGTTTCAGAAGAAGAAAGATGCCGTCACGCTGCTGCGGGTACTGATGGCAAACTTCATTCTGGAAGGAGTGTACTTCTACTCCGGATTCATGTTTTTCTACAATCTGTCCCGCAATGGCAAAATGCCTGGCTCGGCGCAGGAAATCCGCTACATCAACCGGGACGAAAACACGCATTTATGGCTGTTCCGCAACATTTTGCTGGAACTTCAGAAAGAGCAGCCCGAGCTGTTCAGTGCGGAGAATGTGGCCATGCTGCGGGAAATGCTGGAAGAAGGTGTGCGCCAGGAAATCGCCTGGGGACACTACGTGATTGGGGATGATGTACCCGGTCTAACGAAACGTATGGTCACGGACTACATTCGGTATCTGGGCAACTTGCGCTGGTCGAGCTTGGGCTTTGGTACATTGTACGAGGGCAGTGAGAACGAGCCTGCGGATATGGCTTGGGTCAGCCAGTACTCCAATGCCAATATGGTGAAAACCGACTTTTTCGAAGCAAAAAGCACGGCCTACGCCAAAAGTACTGCTTTGGTGGATGACCTATAAGCACCGGCCACGTGAAATTCAATTTGAAATGTGCTACAATAAAAAGAAAAAATTGCAGCAAAAGAAGGTTTGAATCACATGGCAAAAACAGGGCTTGTACTGGAAGGCGGCGGCATGCGCGGTGTGTTTACCGCCGGAGTGCTGGACTTTTTTCTGGAAAAGGGCCTGACCTTTGACAACATTTATGGGGTATCCGCCGGAGCATGTCATGCCTGCAGCTATATTTCTGGGCAAAAGGGGCGGGCGTTGGGAATATCGGTAGATTATCTCCACGATCCACGGTACTGCAGTATGCGCAGCTTTTTGAAAACCGGAGACTTTTTTGGTGTAAAGTTCTGTTACGACACCATTCCCAACCAACTCGATCCGGTGGATTACAATGCCGCACTTCGCTATCCGGGCCGCTTTTATGCGGTGGTTACCAACTGCCGCACAGGCAAAGCAGAGTACATGGAAGCGCGGGATATGAGAAAGAATATTCGGGCCATCCAGGCTTCGGCCTCGCTTCCGCTTTTGTCCCGCATGGTAAACATCGGCGGGCAAAAATACTTGGACGGTGGCATAGCGGATTCCATCCCTTTGACCAAGAGCATGGCAGATGGCAATGAAAAGCACGTGTTGGTGCTGACTCAGATGGCCAGCTACCGCAAGCAACCCAACCGGATGATGCCGGCGATTCGCGCCAGGTACCGCCATTGGCCCAAATTGGTACAGGCTTTGGGCGATCGGCACATCCGCTATAACCGCACATTGGAGCAGGTGGCCCGGCAGGAAGCCGCAGGCAACGCCTTTGTGATTCGTCCCCAGGCGCCCAGCGGCATCGGCCGCATTGAAAAGGACCCTGCCAAGCTGCGCGCGCTGTACAAAGCGGGCTACGAAGAGGCAAAGCGCCGCTGGCCAGAGCTGGAGGCATTTTTGAACAGTTAAAAGAAAAGAGGCAGGTCACTGAACCTGCCTCTTCTTTTTATAGACGGATGCCAATGTCCGCCACTACTACTTTGCCGCATTGCCCACAGGCCAGAGCGTGACAGGGTTTGGCCGCGTGAAAGGTCACGGTGCAGTCTGCCTGTACGGAACCCGGGGCCACTCGTCCGGTGTCGCATTCCACGCCACTGGGAATATCCAGAGCCAAAACCGCGCCGCGAGCTGTGTTCATCCAGCGGGCCGCCTGGGCTGCGTCAGCTCGCAATTCGCCGTGAAATCCTGTGCCGCACACGCCGTCCACCAGCACATCCGCTCGCTCTACAAAGTTTTCGGCCTGTTCATCCATACCTCCCATGGGAATAGAAAGAGCCGCTGCCCGGTCAAAATTGGTTCGGGCATCCGGGGTGGCAGGTACGGGTCCGTCGGTCAGAATCACCCGAACTTCCATTCCAGCCTGATGCAAGA
>NZ_CAUWGY010000140.1:0-3141 GCF_963558415.1 uncultured Ruthenibacterium sp.
ACGAAGACGGAGCCCGCTGGCAGGCAGAAGTCCCAGACCGCGCCAGAGGTTATCTGTGGGTTCAAAAACTTGACGCATAGCCGCCAGGGCCGCGGGATTTCCTTTCGGCTGCACCAGGCGGGTGTACTCATTTTCTAAGGCGGGAGTGTGATGCACGATGCAATCGACCAAACGGTAAACAGAAAACAGCAGATCGCCTGCTTCAAACCCGCTGACCACGGCAGGAAGTCCGTATTCCTGGGGCAAAAATTGAAAAGCGTCCGAGCCGGTGATGGCTGCTACATGACCCGGACAGAGAAATCCGTTGACTGCAAAGTCCGGTGCGTTGATCAGCGCACGCAGAGCAGGCGGCGTGTTTTTTAGAAGACACAAAACCGAAAAATTACGAATTCCTCGTTCTGCTGCCTCCAGAATGCAGGCCGCAGTACCGGGAGCAGTGGTTTCAAATCCCACTCCGAGAAAGACAACTTCCCGTTCTGGATGTTCGGCCGCCATTTCCAGCGCTTCCATGGGAGAATAGACCATATGAATCTGTGCACCCTCGGCGCGGCGGCGAAGAAGCGTATCTCCTCTTTGCGAGCCGGGTACGCGCAGCAAATCTCCGTAACTGGTAATCACAAGTCCCGGACGCTCCGACAAACGCAGAATCGCGTCAATGTATCCTGCGGGAGTCACACAGACAGGGCAGCCGGGACCGGAAACGAGACGTATGGAAGGGGGAAGCAGCGAGCGCAAACCAGATTTGGCGATGGACATGGTGTGCGTGCCGCAAATTTCCATAATGCGAATTGGTCCGGCGTCCAAACTTAATGTTTCAAGCCTTTTCAGCAAGCGGTCGATGCCAGATGGTTTGCGAAAATCTTCTTCAAAGCGCATCAATGGCCTCCTGAATGCAGCTCATGTTTTCCTCTGCTTGTTCGGGCGTTAATTTCTGAATAGCAAATCCTGCGTGGACCATTACATAGTCACCAGGCTGTACATCCGGGATAAAGTCCACACGCAATTTTTGAGAAAGTCCTGCGGCCTCTCCGACCGCTGTCTTGCCGTCAATGCGTACAATTTTCAAGGGAACTGCCAGACACATGAGAATTCAGCCTCCTTTGCTGAGCCGCGATGACCATCTGCCCAAGGCAAAGTCCTTCGTCACAGGTAGAAACGCGATGATGTGTAAATACCGAGTACCCAGCCTCTTCCAGAAGCCGGGTAAGATTGGTCAGTAAGTAATGGTTGAGGAAAACGCCTCCAGATAAAACCACTGGAAGCTTGTTCGGGTTCAAAGCAAGACACTGTTCCAAAGCCGCGCGGCACAGCGCATCCATAAAACCACGGGCAATGGCGGCCGCCGGCTGGCCGTTTTTGCAATCCTCTACAATCGCACGCACCAAAGAGCGGTGATCAAACAGACGTATACCATCTTGCACATAAAATTCCACTGGATAGGGGCGTCCTGGAATCTCATCCCGTTCCAGGGCCTCTAGCAAAGTAGCGCCTTGGCCTTCGTAATTTACACGCATACGGCCAGTGAGAAGTGCATACACTCCGTCGAATAGACGTCCAATGCTGCTGGCCGGCACACAGTTCGTGCGGCTGTCCAGCATGGCGCACAGTGAGCGCATGCGCGTTGCATCCAGCGCAATGCATTCCGTGGAAAGTTCGGCATCGCGTGCCAGTGAGAGCGCCACGCGCCCGATTTCGCGCACAGCCGCATCACCGCCCGCAAGAAGAATGGGGCGAATGGAGCCGCAGCGGGAAAAGCTGCTGTAATCGCCGATCAGAAATTCTCCACCCCAGATTTGTCCGTCCGTTCCAAGACCGGTGCCGTCCCACACAATACCGAAAACAGGTCCCCAAAGATCGTTGTCCGCCATGCAGGCCGCCATATGAGCCCAGTGATGCTGTACTTGAAGTACAGGCAAATTGGCAGAGCTGCGACGAAGCTCTGCCTCTCGGGTAGACCAGTAATCCGGGTGGAGATCGCATACCAGCATTTTGGCCTCAATTCGGAAAAGCCGTAAAAATGTATCCAGCGCATGCCGATAATGATCCAGCGTTTCTAAATTTTTTAAATCGCCGATGTGCGGGCTTAAAAAGGCATGGCACTCTCTGCCCACGGCAAAAGAAGCCTTTTGTTCCGCACCAAATGCGACTACACCGGTCACATCCATTAGTGTGCGGATAGGTTGCGGCGCATAGCCGCGGCTCCGACGGAAAAAGTATTCCCGACCTTGCCAGACGCTCACCAACGAATCATCACATCGATTTTGAATGGGACGATTGTGTAAAAGGAAAAAATCAGCGATTCCACAAAGTCCTTTCAGCGCCTCATGTCCGTGGATGAGAACCGGCTGATCGGAAAGATTAGCGCTGGTCATAACCAGTGCACCTGGCCCGCCAAAAGTGCCATCCAACAAAAGTACATGCAGCGGCGTGTAGGGAAGCATGATCCCAAGACGTGTATTGCTGCTTAAAAGAGAAAATGCGTTTGGATCCTTTTTGGCCAGCAACACAATGGGGCGCCGGACATTTTCCAAGACGGTCTGTTCCGCCTCGCTCACAAGGCAGAAATCACGCACGTGTTCCAAATCGCGGCACATAAGTGCCAAGGGCTTCTCCTAACGATGTTTTCGATGACGAAGGCGTGCAACCGCTTTGGGATTGTGTGCGTCGCAAGCGAGATGGATGCCGCCGATTCCTTTGACGGCCACAATGGCACCTTCCGCCAAGGCTCGCTGTGCCTGCTCAAAGACATCGCCAGGAACCGGTTGTCCCTGTGCATCCATAAAATAGACCGAAGGGCCGCAGACAGGACAGCAATCCGGCTGCGCATGATAGCGGCGGGTGCGGATGTCGGTGTATTCAGCATTGCAATCCGGGCACATGGGAAATCCGGCCATGGATGTTTTGGCACGGTCGTAAGGAAGGTCACGGATAATGGTATAGCGCGGCCCGCAGTCCGTACAATTAATAAAAGGATAGCGATAGCGCCGGTCACACGGGTCATTCATTTCTCTCAGACAAGCCGGACACAGCGCAATGTCCGGAGACACCAGCGTTCCGCCTTCTCCACCGGAGCTGGGAAGAATGGTGAAGCCATCATCGTGAACCAATTTGTCCAACAGTGACGTGTGGACCTGTTCTACC
>NZ_CAUWGY010000141.1:0-3095 GCF_963558415.1 uncultured Ruthenibacterium sp.
AGCAAAGGCGGAATTTCTAAAGGACTTGGAATTTTGCAGGGTACAGTGGAAAAACTCCCCGCCTATGGTGTGGATGGGCAACCGCTCAAATGTCCGCAGGTAGGCTGGAGCATGCTGCATCTTTTGCCAGCGGCACAGACCAGTATTCTGAAAGATCTGACACCATCAGGACAGGCGTATTTTGTGCATAGCTATCATGCAATGCCGAAGAATGAAAGCGACAAAGTTGCCTGTGTTTTCTACGGTGGTCACCCAGTTTGCGCGTCGGTTCAGCGCGGCAATGTGATGGGGGTCCAGTTTCATCCGGAGAAAAGTGGGGAAGTGGGGCTTTCCATTTTGCGCGCCTTTTTGCAGTTTTGTGAATAATATAAGCGAGGCTGAAGTTATCTCAATTCCTTTTTGCCCAAGTCATATTTTGAAGATTTTTAAAACATAGCCAGTGAAGCTAGAATACTTGAACTTTCAACAAAGCAATTGCCAAAGCCCTAAGTCTTTTTTCAATAGCTCTTTTCCATTTGGAAAAGAGCTATTATTTTTCGCTGTAAATTTGTTGGCTTCCACTGATGGCCTTTCCCAAATACGTGTCGATCCAATGTGCCGCGGCCTGCTGATCACGGGCACGCAGATAGGTATACAACGTTTCAGTGTTGCGGCAAAGCGCCTCAATACCATACATTCTGCAAAATCGAATCCACAAAGTAATTACCGGAGCTTTAAATGAATAATAAATCAGAGGAAGAATGCTGTTGCCGCCGGCCAGTGCCAGCTCGTGCTGAAAAGAAAAGGCAATCTCGGCCGCTTGGGTGGCGTCTTTGGCCCCCGCAAGATTTTCCAATAGTTCACCGAGCCTAGAAAGAGATTGATCGGAAGCATAACGGATGGCATTTTCCACCGCCAAATGCTCCAGTGCACGCCGTACTTCCAGAATAGAACGAATTTCCTCTTTGCCGAGTACACCGCCTCGGTATTCCATAATCGCAATCAGCGTGCTCAAATTTCCCTTTCTGCGGTAATCGGCAACATAGGTTCCTTGGCGGGGACGTACCTCCAAAAAGCCCTGAGCTGCCAATTCTGCAAGGCCGCCGTTTACTACCGCACGGCTTACTTGCATTTGACGTGCCAATTCGCGCTCTGGGGGAAGTGGTGTGCCTACCGGAAGCTCACCAGACAAAATTTTCCCTTGAAGCTGCTGAATGAACAAATCCTTTAAACTGGGGGCAGAAAGCTTGGAAAATTCCATAAAAACACCTCTTTTGTAACATTGGTTATACCACATACCACAGGGCTATTTTATCATACATTTTGTCTAAGGAAAAGCGGGACTTTTGGAGCATTTCCCGAAAAATAGGTAGGTTTATTGACGCCTTGAAAGGAGAATGTTACTTTATTAACAAAGAGAGTTTTACATCTGGATGAGCCACACAGGGAGGAATTATGGACCAGGTAAAAGTATTACAAGTGAAACAGAGTGTGTTTGCGGCCAACGACCGGCAGGCGGAAGAATTGCGTGCATGGTTGAAGGAAAAGAAAATCTTTTTGTTGAATTTCATGTCTTCACCCGGGGCCGGTAAGACCACTACATTAAAACGGACCATTGAAATGTTAAAAGAGGAATTTCATATTGGGGTAATGGAAGCGGACATTGATTCAGACGTAGATGCTCGCGCCATTGCACAAACCGGTGCCAAGGCGATTCAACTTCATACGGGTGGTATGTGCCATTTGGACGCAGAGATGACGCGCCAAGGTTTGGAAGGATTGGAGACAGAGGATGTAGAGTTTGTCGTATTGGAAAATGTGGGAAATCTAGTCTGTCCGGCGGAATTTGATACTGGTGCGGTAAAAAATGCTATGATTCTGTCGGTTCCGGAAGGACATGACAAACCTTTAAAATATCCATTGATGTTTTCCGTGTGTGATGTGGTTTTGGTAAACAAGATGGACGTAATGGAGTACTTTGACTTTGATTTAGAAAAATGCCGTGAGTATGTTCACATGCGTAATCCGAAAGCCGTTGTAATTCCCATCTGCGCCAAAACAGGCGAAGGGATGGAGCCATGGATCGATTGGCTGCGCGGTCAAATCAACGCCTGGCGCGCTTAAAGCCGCCGCAACACAGAAAGAAGGGATATGAATGAGTCAGACGCATTTTCCGCTGGATGAGAGCAAATTGCCGTTTTCTATTCCGAAGGATGAGAAGCCCCGTGAAAAAATTCTGAAACTGGGGCAGATGATTACAGACCGAATCCCGGCGAAACTTCGTCCGCTGACGGCGGAAGACCCGGAGTACTGGGGCTTAGCTGGTCTTGTGACCGATGAGATGGCAGATGTGGCGTTGAAAATGAAGGTGCGCAAACCCATGACTTTGCCCCAACTGGTCAAGGCCACGGGCAAGAGCGCCGAAGAACTTGAGCCGCTGCTGTATCAGATGAGCTATGTGGGCCTGTTGGAATATAACTGGGAAAATGAGCGCCACGAAAAACAGTACGTCCTGCCCATGTTCGTTCCGGGCAGTGCCGAGTTTTTCAATATGCAGAAGCATCAGATCGATGAGCATCCGGAAGTAACGGCCTTTTTTGAACGCATGACCTTTTTGCCGCTGGAGCACATTACAGCGATGGTGCCTCCGGGCGGTGCAGGTATTGGTATGCACGTGATTCCGGTAGAAAAAGCAATCGAGACCGAGAACCAGTCCGTAGATATTGAGCACATCTCCCACTGGTTGAAAAAGTATGAGGGCAAATATGCGGCAAGTCCCTGTTCCTGCCGTATGTCCCGAGCAAAGATGGGCGAAGGATGCGGGGATGACCCGGAGGACTGGTGCATTGGCGTGGGCGATATGGCGGACTATCTGGTCGAGACGAAAAAAGGACACTATGTGGATTACGACGAAGTGTTGCGTATTCTCAAACGTGCTGAGGACAATGGATTTGTGCATCAAATCACCAACATCGACGGAGAGAATAAAATCTTTGCCATTTGCAACTGCAACGTGAACATCTGTAATGCTTTGCGTACCAGTCAGCTTTTTAATACGCCAAACATGAGTCGTTCGGCCTATGTAGCTAAGGTTCAGACAGAGAATTGTGTGGCTT
>NZ_CAUWGY010000142.1:0-3087 GCF_963558415.1 uncultured Ruthenibacterium sp.
CTAGAAAAGCTGACACATGTAAAAACAAAAGAAGAGCTTTTGGCTCTGGATGCATTTTTGGCCGGATGAGTGATATGCCGGCACGGGTACAGTGCCTTGGAATGAAAACATTTCGGTTCTATAAAATGTGAACAATGAAAGTTCAGCACAAAGACTGCCCAGTACACTTTCGTACAGCATTGATCCACCAAGTATCATTTGACACAAGTTCACAGTTAGTAGGAGGAGAAAAGTATGATTGACACCAGCCGTTCGATCTTCTGGAAGGAGATTTTTGAGCAGCCCAAAGCGGTGGCAGATTGCCTGGCTGCCAACCGAGAAATCTGCCGTCAAATTGCGCAAGAAGTTCGAGAAAGAAATATTAAGACGGCCGTCTTGGTAGGGCGAGGCTCCAGCGATCATGCCAATTTGGTAGGCCGTTATTTACTGGAAACCAAATGCGGTATGGTGACTAGTATTGGTGCGCCTAGCGTGGTTACAGCCTATAAGTCTGCTCCGGATTATTCCAATGTACTTATGATCGGAGTGTCTCAGTCCGGCGCGGCCGAGGATTTGTATCAGGTAATGCGTTCGTGTGATGAGCAAGGCGGAGTATGCGTCAGTGTGACCAACACCGAGGGGTCGCGCATGACGCAGGCAGGAAAATATCAAATCAACAATCACTGTGGCCCGGAGCGTAGCATTACGGCAGGTAAATCTTACTTGACCCAAGTCACAATATTGACGGCTATCGCGGCATATATCTCACAGGATCCTGAACTGCTGCAGGTATTGGACGAAGCACCAACAATTGTACAAACGGCTTTGACTCAACTGGAACCGCAGGTTCGGGACGTGGTGCGTTATTACCGCGAATGTGAACATCTTATGGTTATGGGGCGCGGTTTGATGGATGCTCTGGCCAACGAAGCAGAGTTGAAAATTCAGGAAACCAGCTATTTGGACGCTCGTTGTTATGGTTCAGCGGATTATCGTCATGGCCCAATCGCCACTGCGCAACGTTTTGTGCCGTATATCTTTTTAATGGCAGATCAACACACAAACTATTGTGCACAGGCGCTGTTAGAACGTTTAAAAGAAGAAACATGCATCTGGTGTACGGTAGTGACCAATCGTCCGGAGTTGGCGAAGATGGGGGATACAAGTGTATTGCTTCCGGAACAGTACGACGGAATTGGCGCAGTATTTAGCGGTGCGGTGTTCGCACAAATGTTTGCGTGTCTGTGTAGTTTGAGTCGTGGGTTTGATCCGGATAACCCCAAAGGCGTGAGCAAAAAAACCGTCACGGTATGACGGGTGTAGAAAGTATATAGAAAGGAATGAGAATTTTGGATTATACGGAGCTTTCCATGCTGCGTTACATTCGGGAGACACCCGCCCAAGTGCGTGCCAACATTGAAAATGGACAAGAGCTGACAAAGCGTATGGTAGAATTGTATTTGGCCAGACCTTATCGTACGGTGTGGCTGGTAGCCTGCGGGTCCAGTTGCAATGCGGGATATTGCGCTCGTTATTATATGAAACAGTACTTGGGTGTAGAAGTAAAAATTGTAACGCCCTTTACCTTTAATCATTATGAACACGATATGACTCCAGACGACTTTGTGGTATGTATCTCTCAAAGTGGTTGCAGCACAAATACCATTGAGTCGTTGCAGTTGTGCCGAAAACTGGGCATTCATGCCATTGGATTGACAGGCAATATTCATTCCGATTTCGAGACAGAAGCGGATGAAGTAATCGACTTTGGACTGGGCGGTGAGAAACTGGACTTTGTGACCAAAGGCGTGGTGACACTGACCGCGTTTTTGATGCTCTTTGCCCTGTATGCGGCCCATGGACAGGGACGACTGAGCGAACAGGCATTGGCCGAGCAAAAGCGTCAAATGTTGGCCTGTATGGACAACTATGATGCTTTGATTGCAGGGTATCCAGCGTATTTTGAAGCCAACAAACAGAAACTTCTATCCATGGAACGTGTGTACCTGATTGGTGCCGGCGCCAACTATGGTACTGCACTTGAAGGCGCGGTGAAAATCGGAGAGACAGTACATATTTTGGCCGTCGGATATGAGGTGGATGAATTCATCCATGGTCCTCAGGTCCAGCTAACGCCTAACTATAATATGATTTTCTTGGATCCGGGAGATGAAACAAGCGCACGGATTCAGCAAGCTTGGAAAGCCGCTCATAAAATGACAGACAGAGTATTTATTCTGTCTAATAATCAGATGTTGCAAGGCGCCGGCGTGATGCGTGTGCCGCATCTGGTTAGTGAACCGCTGAGTCCATTGTATAGCTTAGCATTTGTGCAATTAACGGCCTACTATGTGGCTCAGACAAATGATACTTGGCACCAGCACCCGCTGCTGGAGGATTTCAAGGCTGTATTGTCCGGAAAATCCGCCAGCTACGAGGCTTATGACTGCACCTGAACACCCATTATCAATTTTTAGGAGGTAGCATATGGACGCGCAAAAACGCAAGGAACTAAAGAAATTTTCCGCTCAGCTTCGTATTGATCAGTTGGAGATGTTCCGTCAGCGGGGCATGGGGCACATTGGCGGATGTCTTTCTGTCACAGAACTGCTCAGTGTTTTGTATGGCAAGCAGATGAAATATGACCCGAAAAACCCCAACTGGGAGGGACGCGATTATCTGGTAATGAGTAAGGCTCACGCGGCGCCTGCCGTAGAAGCGGCTTTAGCCGAGAAAGGCTTTTTTGACAAAGCATTATTGTTGACCATGGATGAGATCGGTACGCATGTGCCCAGCCATGTGGATCGACTCCTAACACCGGGAATCGATGCAACAGGTGGTTCTTTGGGCCAAGGAGCCAGCGTGGCTGCGGGCATCGCCTACGGATTACGGCATGCGGGCATTGAGGATCAGTATGTGTATGTATGCATTGGTGATGGTGAGTTGAATGAAGGACAAAACTGGGAGGCCTTTCAGTTCTTAGCACACAATCGTCTGAACAACTGCATTGTATTTATCGATAACAATAAGCGTCAACACGATGGTTGGTGCACCGAGGTGCTGAATCCCTTTGACTATGAAGCAAAAATGAAAGCATTTGGATTCTGG
>NZ_CAUWGY010000143.1:0-2689 GCF_963558415.1 uncultured Ruthenibacterium sp.
CGCGTTCTTTTTATGCCGGGCCATGAAGACGTACATCCTATGCTGGCGGCCCAATTGTTCTTAAAAAACGAAGCCCACCGCTTTGTGGAATTTATCCGTTTTTCGGATCACGGCGGTGTGCTAACCGCTTGTATTTCGCCCAAATCCTTTGTACTGCCCTATATTCAAAACCATTTCTGCGACCGGTATTCCATTGAAACCTTTCTCATTTACGATCGCACCCATCATGCGGCCCTTATTTGGAAAGAGAAACGTGCATCGATCGTTCCTTTGGACAATTTTGAACCACCACCGCCTGACTCCAACGAACAGCAGTATCGAATATTATGGAAACGGTTCTATGACACTATTGCCATCCCTGATCGAGAAAACCCTCGCTGCCGTATGAATCACTGCCCGAAACGTTATTGGCCGGATATGCTGGAAATGTCCGCGGATGTCCCTAAATTTGTTGCCAGCGATTCACCTGCCCTAAAAAAATAGCAGAACTTTTCACTACAAACGCCGGGCCTCAAAAAACTTTCCGCTGGATAAAGCACTGGTTTCTTTTTTCGATTGCAAGTGTAGAATCAGAAAAAGCCGGACAGGAATTCCTGTCCGGCTTTTTGATTTCCTTTTCTCATGAGCGGCTGAGCACCAGCACATCGCCCTCCCGAATGACCGTGCTTCCATCGGGAAGAATTAGTTGACTTCCCCGCCGGATCAACACCACCAGCTTATTTTCACCGGGCCGAATTTCAGATAGAGGTTTATCACACCAAGTGCTTTCTCTGCCCACTGTACGCTCAATCAAACAGCCTTTCGCCTCGTTGCCGGAAGACAACGCACTCAAAATGACCTCATCGCCATTCTGAATCACGGTTTCTCCGGTCGGGACCACCTGCTCATTGTTGCGCACCAGCAAAACCAGCAAAAGATTGGGTAAAAGTTCGATTTCCCGTACCTTCTTACCCACCCAAGGATGCGGACTTTGCACCGTCAGGCCGAGGTACTGAACCGGAAGCTCTTCTGAATAGTCGCTGAATGTTTTCATGATATCGCTATTTTGGTCAATCGTATTCAGCATCTGCGCCACAGGCGACAAAAGAGTTCCCTGCAAAGCAATGGAAAACAAAACGATAAAGAAAACGATGTGAAACACATCCTGCTTCATGTACGCAGGGTGTACCGTGGCCATAATGGCAAACACGATGGATGCGGCACCGCGCAGCCCGGCCCAAGATACAAGCAGTTTCTGGTTGAGCGGGCATCGAAACGGAGACAAAACGGTGAACACCGCCAAAGGCCGCCCAACAAACGTAAGAAACAAAGAAATAGCAAGCCCGGACAGAGCCACTTTGGGAAGCTGCGAAGGAAAAGACAACAGTCCCAAAAGGAAAAAAATGAGCATTTGCATCAAACCTGTGAGCCCATCAAAAAAGTGAATCATCGCCTTTTTATTCTGGAAAGAGCGGTTTCCCAAAAGGATGCCCGCTATGTAGGCAGACAAATAACCATTCCCTCCCAGGGCCGAGGCGCCTGCGTAGGAGATCAACGCCATACTGAATACAAAAATCGTATCAAACCCATCGGTGGGAAAATGCACATGGTCCAGCACCCAACCAGATACCCATGCCACCAAAACTCCTCCGAGTGCACCCAACAAAAACTGGGCGGCAATCATCCAAATTAATTCACCGCCGCTGACTTGCCCACTCATAACAGAGAGAATAATGGCTGTGAGCATATAAGAACACGGGTCGTTGCTGCCGCTCTCGAGCTCTAACATGGATGCGGTATTGTCTTTCAGATTCAACCGCTTTGAGCGGAGGATTGAAAAAACAGACGCGGCGTCCGTAGAACTGACCACGGCTCCTACCAACATGCTTTCCCAAAAAGCAAAATGCAAGACAAAAAAGCAGAACAGGCCGGTGAGCAAAGCGGTGAGCAAAACGCCTAATGTGGATAAGAGCACCGATTTCAATGCCACCGGTCGGGCCGCATTCCAGTTGGTGCCGAATCCACCGTAAAACATGATAAAAATCAGCGCAAAAGAACAGATTTTCTCCGCCAGCTCAAAATTGTCAAAAGGAATTTTAAACAATCCGTCTGTGCCGAAAAGCATTCCTAAAAGAATAAAGGCAAGCAGCATCGGCATTCCCAGCTTCACCGCTACCTTATTAAGTAAAAGACAGACCAGAATAACGACCGCCGCGAGAAGAATCAATCCGTTCACAAAAACCTCCCATCCATCTGCAAAAAAACACGTACAAAAATAGTATATCATAAAAAAACCGCGGTGCGGCAGCGAATGAGGGCGAATCATCACACCGTTTGCACAAAAAAGCCCGGCAACAAAGCTGCCGGGCTTCTTCATTATTGAAATTCGTCAAAGGGTGGCTCTGGGATGATCATTGCGGCGATCAGATACAGCAAGAAGCCGGAACCCCAGACGATCATTGCCGCCACAAATGCCAGCCGCACCCAAGTGGGGTCCACATTAAAATATTCCGCCAAGCCACCACAAACGCCAAACAAAAGACGCGAACCGCGCGCCTTGTAAAGTTTCTTTCCCTCCATTGCAATCTACTCCTTATTCAAAACTGATTTGCACATTTCCTAAATCACATTGTATCTCGTAAAAATTGGGTGCATCGGACATTGTTTCCATCGAAGTATCCAAGCCATCAAAGCTCTGCCCGTCAATGGA
>NZ_CAUWGY010000144.1:0-2430 GCF_963558415.1 uncultured Ruthenibacterium sp.
AGCCGTTTTCCCAGTCCTCTTGGCGCACACCTTCCAGTGCCAAAGTGTAAGGCACCTCAGCCCGGGCCAGCCGGTCACGCATCAAATCAGCAATCTCCGCTACGTTTTCGTTCGGGGAAATGTACAGGTGCACGATGACCTCATCCCGCTTTTTGTCCAACAGGTCCTGTTCGATCAGGTCCACATGAGCAATGGCCTCGACCTGGCTTTCCAAATCGCGGTAATCTTCAATATAAATTCCGCCTCCGGAAATGCCGGTGGCAATGGCCTCCGCTGTGTCGGCAAAGCGGGCGGGAACGGTCAGTTTGATATCGGTCCAATCCATGGTATGTCATTCTCCTTTTTTCGGTTCCTTATTTTTGGAAATATGGGCTTCGCGCCAGGCGCGCACAGCCTCCAGTTTCTGTTTGGCGCGGGCTTCGCTGCCCGCTTGTGTAGGTTCATAATACCGGGTCCCCCGCAGGTTTTCCGGCAGACAATCAAAAGCAGCTACCTTCTCTTCGGTATCGTGGGCATAGACATAGCCCTCACCGTAGGAAAGTTCTTTCATCAGGCGGGTGGGCGCATTGCGAATGATCAAAGGCACCGGCTCGTCCAACATTTTCAGCGCATCCGCCTTGGCGTGTTCATAAGCCCGGTAAACGGCGTTAGAGCGGGGGGCAAGGGACAGGTAAATCACGGTCTGAGTCAGCGCCAGACTGCACTCCGGCATGCCGATGAAGTGACAGGCATTGTAGGCGTCTACCGCCAGTGTCAAGGCGCGGGTGTCCGCCAGCCCGATGTCCTCGCTTGCAAAACGAATCAGCCGGCGGGCCACGTACAGCGGGTCCTCTCCGGCCTCCAGCATCCGAGCCAGCCAATATACGGCCGCATCCGGGTCCGAATTGCGCATGGATTTGTGCAGCGCAGAAATTAAGTTGTAATGTTCCTCACCGTTTTTGTCGTATAACAGCGATTTTTTGGAAACACATTGTTCTACCAATGCCCGTTCCACAATGGTTTTATCCTCGGTGCGCCGTCCGTTCAGCACCGCCATCTCCAAAGTGTTCAGTGCGGTGCGGGCATCCCCGTTTGAAAAACGGGCAATCATGTTCAAGGTGTCTTGATCGATTTCTACCTGCTGAGCGCCAAACCCTCGCGGGTCGGTCAGTGCTCGGTTCAATAGATCGGTCACTTCTTCGGTCGTAAGAGCATTTAATACAAATACTTTGCAGCGAGACAAAAGAGCCGAATTGATTTCGAAAGAAGGATTTTCTGTGGTGGCCCCAATCAGTGTGATGCTGCCCTTTTCTACAAAAGGAAGAAACGCATCTTGCTGGGCCTTGTTGAAACGATGAATCTCATCCACAAACAAAATGGTCTTTTCCCCAAAGGCGCGGGCGTCCTCGGCTTGCTTCATCACGGCTTTGATTTCTTTGACGCCGCTGGTCACCGCAGAAAAATCAATAAATTCTGCCTTGGTGCGCCGGGCAATGATACGCGCCAATGTGGTTTTTCCCACGCCCGGAGGGCCCCAAAAAATCATGGACGGCACCGAATCCGCATCGATCATACGCTGCAACACTTTGTCCGGCCCTAAAAGGTGTTTCTGTCCGCAGAATTCTTCCAGCGTCCGCGGCCTCATTCGACTGGCCAAAGGTTGGGTCAAAAGCGGCTGAGAAAAGAGCGACTGCTGTTCCATCGCTTGCCCTCCTTTCGGTTTCCTTTATTATACAATAGAAATGAAACGGCGCAAACCCCCGCAAAAGGAAAGAGATTCACAGTTTGTTAAAGATTTGTCAAATATGTAAGAAAACCTTCGAATTCATGAAAAACATTCGGCACTCTGTACATTGATAAACTTTTAACAACAGGGTACAATAAGAATCAGCGGATCCCTATGTAAGAAAACACACGTTTGAGTAGATTTTGGAGGAAATGGGAATATGGCAGAGAAAAAAGCAGTGCCCGTCACCACCGCAAAGAGCGAAGTGGAGACCATGATCGATGGCCTGGTGGCCAAAACGCAAGTCGCACTGAAAGAATTCTTGACGTTGGATCAAGAAAAAGTCGACCATATTGTGCATGAGATGGCTCTTGCTGGTCTGGACAAGCATCAGGAGCTGGCCCGGATGGCAGTAGAGGAGACCGGCCGCGGCGTGTACGAAGACAAAGTCATTAAAAACATGTTTGCCACGGAATATATCTGGCACGATATCAAAAACGAAAAGACCGTAGGCATTCTGGATGAGAATGAGATGGAAGGCTATGTGGAAGTGGCAGAGCCCGTGGGTGTTATCTGCGGTGTCACTCCGACTACCAACCCCACATCCACCACGTTGTTCAAATGTCTGATTGCGGTAAAGACCCGCAACCCCATTATTTTCGGCTTCCATCCGTCTGCGCAGAAGTGCTCTGCGGAAGCGGCTCGCATTGTATATGAAGCGGCGG
>NZ_CAUWGY010000145.1:0-2425 GCF_963558415.1 uncultured Ruthenibacterium sp.
CGCGCCTGCTTTGGGAGCAGGATGCCGCAGGTTCGAATCCTGTCACTCGGACCAACTCTCTTAGAAAAACCGCCTAAATAGGCGGTTTTTCTGTGTTTTTAGTTCGATTTTTTTAATTTCGGCGAGTGCTGTTCAGCGGTGGTTCAAGGGGCAGAAAAGCGGCAGGAACATGAGCGAGGATAGCCGCCGAAACCGCCAAATCCCTAACCCATCCCTAACGGGAGAAATATCGCGCTTTTGGGTGTAGAACAGTCAATCATCATGTTGCTTTCATAGTAGTTACATGATAGCATAAGGACAAGACTGTCATATTATGCCGATAGCCTGTACAGGATTCTCGCTTGTATAGACTATTAGGATTGTTTTGCAAGGAGTTTCACTATGGATGCACATAAAGCAATTATCACAAATATTTTCAATAACTCTACGCTTATAGAAGTACCCTTCTTCCAGCGATCCTATGTTTGGAAAGCGGATCTTTGGGCACGGATGATTGAAGATATGGAGTATATCGTCAAGACAAATAAGCCTCACTTCTTTGGATCTATCATTCTGAAAGAAGGTCGCAGACCACATCCTGGCGAAAATTTTACTGACTGCAGAACGATTGTAGATGGGCAGCAGCGACTGACAACCTTTCTTCTTTTTATGAAAGTTCTGTGTTTGAAACTCGGCCAATCTACGACTTTTGATTGCCAGTTTAGAATTATGGGGCAGTCAATTGCTTTGCGCCACGGGAGAAATGATATTGAAGCTTTCGAAAGAGTTATGGCTTCTACATCCGCAGATAAAATAGATAACCCTGCGCCTCAGTCCAGAATTATTGAAGCGTATAATTACTTTGTTGACCATATTGATGAGAATAAGCTTAACATTATGATGGTCATGATGAATGCCCAATTCGTGCGAATTGATTTGAATGCAGACGAGGACGAACAGCAAATTTTTAACACAATCAATTCTCTTGGCGTTAATTTGACAACCTCGGAATTGTTGAAAAACTACTTTTTCAGCAGAGATACCATTAGCGAATATGAGGCAAAATGGGCCTCTGTTTTTGAAAAAGATGATGATGCAAAATCCTATTGGGATACCGAGATTGAAACTGGTCGAATGAAGCGTGCCATCATTGACATCTTTTTTGATTCTTTCTTCCAGATTTTTATTCAGAACAAGCGATACAATATCAGCAATGACGATAAGATCATGTACGCCAGAGTTGATAGTTTGGCACAATCCTATCAGCATTTTATCGACCATTATTGCGGTGGAGACAAAAGCGTTATACTTAGCCAAATGAAGGATTATGCCATCTGTTTTAGAACTATATTTAATCCAGATACCTGTGGGGTAAGCATTCCGGGCACATTTGGTATTGAGCGTTTAAATATAATAATCTTTGGGTTAAAGACATCTACGCTCATTCCCTATACACTGTATATCGCTAAGAATGTGGATAGTGAGGATGAACGAAATGCCATGTATGGCATCCTGGAAAGCTACATCATGCGCAGAATGGTCGTTCATTCACTAACAAAAAACTATAACAACCTGTTCACTTCTCTGATTCGTAATGAGGTTTTGGATGCCACCTCTTTGGTAGCCAAGCTCCACAGCGGAAATGACGCAACAACATACATTCCTACTAATGAGGAGTTATTGGATGGGTTCCAAAAATCTAAGCTGACCAACCTGCAAGCCAGAGGTATTCTTTACCTCATCGAAAGCTATATCCGTCCTGCAAATAGTGCAACTTTGCTTCTTGGCTTTGATGGGTATAGCTTGGAGCATCTCATGCCAAAGAAATGGAGAAACAACTGGTCCGCCTGCGCCTCAGATGAAATTGCAAAGCAAAGAGATTCGAAGCTACTCACATTAGGAAATCTTGCGATCATTCCTCAAGCGCTAAATGCATCAATACGAGATAGTGATTGGACTACAAAAAAGTCTGGAAAAGGTGCAAATAAGCCAGGGCTTGAAGCCTGCGCCAAGGGACTGGTTACCTTAAATGCTGTTTTATTGGAAGACGAATGGACAGAGGAAAAAATTGATGCCAGAGCTAAGTGGCTGCATGAGATAGCAAAAACTCTTTGGAATATTCAACCCTAAAACAAAGCATAGCGCCACGGAATGGTAATATCTCCGTTGGCGCTATGCTTGTTTCTTATCCCACCTTCTCGAACGGTATCACCTTGCACCGGCTCTCCTCCGGCGGGTCAGGCGGCTCCGGTTCCGGCTTGGCCGTGGCCGTTTCCATGAAGCCTCCGATCTTCTCCGCCGCGCCTCTCTGCATATCGTTGGTGATGTGCGTATAGGTGTCCAGAGTGAACCCGGCGCTGTAGTGTCCCAGCATGCTGGACAGTGTCTTCACATCCACGCCGCTGGAGAGGGCCATAGTAGCGAAAGTATGGCGCAGATCATGGAA
>NZ_CAUWGY010000146.1:0-2357 GCF_963558415.1 uncultured Ruthenibacterium sp.
CGAATATGCAGAAAATCTTATCCTTCAAGAACGGCATACGTCTTTGTTTTATTTGGCTACTATGCAGGCCTTTGATGAGGAGTGCCGTGTTCGTATTGAGAGACATCGGGCGTTGCGGGCAGGAAAGGGATTTGAGACACTGGAGTGTCCGGTGGGCCTTCACAAAATTCATCTGCCCATTGCAAGCGCGGTCTTGTTGGAATGCATCGGAAATTTGGTGGCAAACGAATTGTATTCTTCAACTGGTGCGGGTGAAATGACCTTGTCTGCAATTTTGGAAGGAGTAGAGAGTTTGCGCCGTCAGTGTGAGACACTTGTTGTTGTTACAAACGATGTTCACAGCGGCGCTGCTTGCTATGAAAAAGAAACGCTTCGGTACATGCGCCTATTGGGCGAACTCAATCGCGCTTTAGCTTTTCGCGCGGATGATGTATGCGAAGTCGTATGCGGAATTCCTTGTTATTACAAGAGAGGAGGGCATATTCTGTGATTTTGTGGCAGACCATTGCCGTTGCCTTTGCCATGTTTTCTGCCGTTCCGGTCCCTCAACCGGTATGGAATGAAAAAAATATGAAATATGCGTTGTGCGCATTTCCGTTGGTAGGTTTGGTGTGTGCATTGGCATGGTGGGCATGGGCCACACTCGCGCAGGTTTGGGCGATGCCTTCTCTGTTGCGGGCGGCGGGATTGTGCATTATACCCATACTGGTGACTGGTGGGATTCACCTAGACGGATATGCTGACACATGTGATGCCATGGCAAGTTGTTCTTCCCGAGAAAGAAAACAGGAGATTTTGAAAGACCCTCACTGTGGAGCATTTGCACTGATTCGTGTATGTGTGTATTTTATTGCGTATTTAGGACTGAGCAGTGCTGTAATCTATTCTTTTTCGTCCGTTATTTGCATAGGGTTAGGATTCTTGTTGGAACGGTCTCTTTCCGGACTGGCAGTAGCATGGTTCCCTTTGGCAAAAAACACGGGCCTGGCCCACACATTTGCCACAGCAGCGGATCAGCGTACAGTACGGCGGTTCTTGTTATTCTTCTCTGTATTTTTGGCGGCGGGAATGATTTTGGCCGGCGGCCTCTATGGAGTGGCTATGGTATTGGCAGCAGGATTGGTTTTTGGACGTTATTATCAGATGGCATTGGCCCAATTTGGCGGAATTTCTGGTGATTTGGCCGGGTGGTTTTTGCAAAAGGCGGAAATTTGGATGCTGGGGGCTTTTGTCATCTGCCAGATGCTGGAGGAAAAGGTGTTATGATTTTGATTACGGGGCCGCTGTATAGCGGAAAACGGGACTATGCGCGGTCGCTGTTAAAGTGCTCACAAGAGGAGTTTTCACAACGAGCCGTTTGCGATGCGCAGGAACAGGTTAAAGAATGTGAAGATTTGTGTGCGCTGGCTGATCGCCTGGCACAGCAGGAATTGGTGATTGTCACCGAAGTGGGAGGCGGTGTGGTTCCCGTAGATGCACAGGAACGTGCGTTTCGGGAGAATGCCGGTCGGCTTTCCTGCATGCTAGCACAACGTGCGGATGTTGTGGTTCGTGTGTTCTGCGGTATCCCAATCGTCATGAAAGGAACATTGGACAGATGAAAATTTATCTTTTGCGCCATGGCCAGACAGAATATAATGAGCAAAAGCGTTATCAGGGAACGCGGGACATCCCTTTGTCCGAGAAAGGACGCGCCTGTTTGCGACAAGCGGACCTGGAACCGGCTGAAGTATACGTTTCTCCTTTGTCGAGAGCGGTGGAGACGGCGCAAATTCTTTTCCCAAAAGCCAAACTGATTCCTGTGACGGATTTGCGAGAAATGTGTTTCGGAGTCTTTGAGGGGCGAAATTATGTGGAGATGGAACACGATGCAGATTATCTCGCTTGGGTGGGAGAAGATTGTATGGGGCGTTGCCCGGGTGGTGAGAGCCGGGAAGAATTTTCCAACAGAACATGCGCTGCTTTTGAGAAACTGATGGAGTGTTCATTGTCTCGTGGATGCGAACTGCTGGTGATTTTGGCGCATGGCGGTACACAGATGGCAATCATGGAACGTTATGCCTGGCCCAAACGAGATTATTATGAGTGGTGCGCACAAAATGCCTCGGGATATGTGCTGTGTGCAGATGCTTGGGACCGAAAAAAAAGATTGGATTTGGTGGGAGAAGTTTCCTATGCAGTGGATGTATGATGTGAGAATCGCGGCGGCGGCTTTTTTAGGTTTTGCCTTGGACATTATGTGGGGTGATCCTAGCTGGATGCCTCACCCCGTGGTGCTTATGGGAAAGGCGATTACTGCGTTGGAATCTTTTTTGCGCCGTATATTTCCAGATACATGCAACGGTCAGCTAGTGGCT
>NZ_CAUWGY010000147.1:0-2161 GCF_963558415.1 uncultured Ruthenibacterium sp.
CAATGAAATACCGAATAGTTTTGTTCCCGGACAATTTGTGAATCCTGCAAATCCGCAGGCGCATTATTTAACAACCGGTCCTGAGATATGGCAGGATTCCGGAGAAAATGTACACGCCTTTGTTGCGGGGGTAGGAACAGGCGGCACAATTACAGGGGTTGGACGCTATTTAAAAGAAAAAAATCCTTCGGTTCATCTGGTTGCGGTGGAACCAGCCGATTCTCCCGTTTTGTCACAAGGAAAAGCAGGTCCTCATGGAATTCAGGGAATCGGAGCGGGTTTTGTTCCCGAGATTCTTGATACCAATTTGTATGACGAGGTACTTACGCGTACAACAGAGCAGGCATATTCGGCGGCACGTTTGCTGGCACGTACAGAAGGTATTTTGGCAGGAATTTCCTCCGGTGCCGCATTGAGTGCAGCTTTGGAACTTGCGTCGCGTTCGGATTATATCGGGAAAACAATTGTGGTTTTGCTTCCGGACACGGGAGAGAGGTATTTGTCAACGGATTTGTTCGGTGAGTGATGCTTCCTTGCTGTTTAGTGTTTTTTATGGTACACTTTAAAAAACATTTGTTGGGGGCATGGGGATGCGCTCATTTGAATCACGCGAAGATTATTTGGAGACAATTTTGATACTGCATCAAGAAAAGGGATCGGTACGGAGTATTGATGTGGCTGAACGTATGGGTTTTTCAAAACCTAGTGTTAGCAGAGCGGTAGGTATTTTAAAAAGAGCTGGCCTTATTACAATGGATGCAGAAGGACTTTTGCATTTAACAGACACCGGAAGGGCTGCCGCTGATGATGTTTATAAAAGGCATACGGTTCTGCGAGATTTCTTAATCCAAATTGGTGTGAGCGAAAAAACGGCTGCTGAAGATGCCTGCCGAATGGAGCATGTGATCAGTGCTGAAACTTTTGAAAATATTCGTCGGCAGTTGAAAGTATAGAATGGGAAGAGTGTAACATGAACAAGCAGAGAGTTTATTGGATCGTTGGTTTAGTAGGCTGTATCGTGGGAATTGTTTTAATGATATTACGTCTTGCGATCGGGTTTATGCAAGATAAACTTTCTGTCAGTTCCGCAGTGATTTGTTTGCTCGTATTTCTTTTGGCGTTGTATTTGCTATTTACGCAAGCGAAACCGGAAGAGAAATAAAAAAATCCACCGAAGCCCAATAGGGCCTCGGTGGATTTTTTTATCCGATTCCTTTATACAAAATGCTGCAAATAAATACGAGCACGGCCAATCCAACATATACATACTTGGCGGTGATTCGAAAAAATTTGCCAAGAGGTTTTGGACGGCCAAGATTGAGTTCGGAACAGATAACGTCCGTTCCAAGTACCCAATAAATAATAATTGCACAGCTCCAAAAGGTACAATATAAATAGTAATGAAATCCATCCAGCTCCCCAGTCGAGGCTCATATTCGATTAATGTGCCTACGCCATACACAATCAGGGATACCAATGCAATTGCGCCGTTCCTTGGAAGATGGAGATGGCGCATCGCGGCCTCTGCACAGACTTCAAACATATTCACAAGGCTTGTGATTCCAGCAAATATTACCGAGAGAAAGAAAATAATGGAGATAAGACGACCGCCAGGCATTTGTGCGAATACTTTCGGAAGAGTGATGAAAATCAACGGCGGACCAGAGGCGGGATCCAGCCCAAAAGCAAAAACCGCAGGTAAAATGACAAAGCCGGATAAAAGCGCTGCACAGGTATCCAGCACAGCAGTCTGTGCGGCGGCCTTGGGAATGTTCTCTCTTTTTCCAAGGTAGCTTCCGTAAATAATCATTCCGGAGCCAGTGATGGATAATGAAAAGAAAGCTTGTCCCATTGCCATGACCCAAGTATCTGGATTGAGCAGTTGGGTCCAGTCTGGAATCAAAAGATAAGCATATCCAGCAGATGCGCCAGGAAGAAAGGCTACATAAAATGCTACACCAAGAAAAAGAAGAAAGAAGGCCGGCATAATAATGCGATTTGCCTTTTCAATTCCTTTTAATACTCCACCTGAAAGAATGAATGCAGTAATCAAAATGACGGCTGCGTGCCAGACAAGGCTTCCAAAAGGACCTGTCATGTCCGCAAAATAAGCTTCAGATGTGCTTTGAAACAAAGAGCCCGTTAGACCACCCGCGCAATA
>NZ_CAUWGY010000148.1:0-2104 GCF_963558415.1 uncultured Ruthenibacterium sp.
TGCATCATCCTTCTTAAGCAATTCTATGGAATTGGGGCGTTCCAGTATCTTATTTAGTGCTACACTAACGCCTACGGACTATTTTATTCAAACACTAGGAGGCCAAGAAACCGCTAAACGAATTGTTCTGACAAGTCCCTTTCCGCAGGAGAATCTTTGTTTGTTGGTGGCGGATAACATTAGTACCAAATACGTTGATCGACAGGCAAGTCTGGACGCTGTATGCGAAATGATCAACGCTTGTGCAACTTCGCATCCTGGGAATTATATGGTGTTCTTCCCCTCTCATCGTTATTTATCTGATGTATATGACCGTTTTCGCATTCTCTTCCCAGAGTTACAAGTTCTCCTTCAGAGTCCTGAAATGACTGAAAGCGATAAAGAACAATTTCTTTCTGAATTCACTGAGCAGGATACTAACACGTTGATTGGTTTTTGTGTTCTAGGGGGTATTTTTTCAGAGGGAATTGACCTTCCCGGCAAGCGTTTAGTAGGCTGTATCATTGTCGGCGTAGGATTGCCTCAGATTGGAGCACGGCAAGACGCATTGCGCAATTATTATGAAAACTCCATGGGAAAGGGTTTTTATTATGCCTATCAATATCCTGGTATGAATAAGGTCTTGCAAGCTTCTGGACGTCTTATCCGTACAGAGACCGATCGCGGGTTATTGCTTTTGATCGATACTCGTTACGCTTCTAGCAGCTATCGTTCTTTGTTCCCACCTCACTGGGACCATCTACGTTTCGTCCATTCTTCCAAGGAAGTTCTGCAAACGGCAATTCGATTTTGGGAATCCCGCTGACAAGTTGTTTTCATTGACAGATGGTTATATCTCTTTAATCGTGTAAAGCTATAGGCAAATAAAAAGACGCGCCATTGAAACAATGGTGCGTCTTTCTATTATTTTCTTTTCCGTCTCAAAATCGAACCCGCAGAAACTCTTTGTCCAACGGGAATTGAAAATTGCATCATAGCGTGTGGAGTAGACGAAATAGGCTGGCCATCGCCGTCGCGAATCCAATCCGGTTGTATAGAAATTACATCCCCGGAGGGTGTCAATATTTCCACCTCATCCCCTAACTGCCACTTTCCCCGCTGTGTACAGAATGCAATGCCATCGTCCCATGTGCCGACCACTCCTACTACTTCCCAGCCTCGAATATAGCCGCCTGTACGTGTATTCTGTATAGCATCCTCTTTTCCAAAATAAAAGCCCGGTGAATAACGTCTGTGCGAAATTTTAGTTAACTCTTCCAAAACATTTTCCGGACAGACAAACGCATTCGGATCCTCCAAATATGCATCCAATGCTTTTCGATAGGCGGCCGTAGTACTTGCAACATAATAAAATGTTTTTGCACGGCCTTCAATCTTCAGACTGTCCACACCCGCCTCGCAAATTAAATTCAAAAAAGGCGCTGTACACAAATCGTCCGCGTTTAAAATATAACTTCCTTCATCTGTCTCTCCGATTGGGAAATGACGATCCGGTCGGTGTTCTTCCACCAAACTCCATGACCAGCGACAAGGTTGAGTACACTCACCTCTGTTGGCATCTCTTCCAGTCAAATAGTGCGACAAAAGACATCTCCCGGAATAAGACATACACATCGCTCCATGGACGAAGGCTTCCAGTTCAAGATCAGCCGGCGTATTATCACGAATCACCGCAATATCTTTGAGTGATAATTCTCTTGCCAAAACCACACGTTTGGCGCCTAGTTCATAGGCCATATTGGCAGACATATAATTTGAAATTCCTACTTGCGTAGAAAGATGTATTTCTATATCCGGAGCATACTTTTTTACAATTGCGAGAACACCAAGATCCGCAACAATAAAAGCATCGATTCCGGTCGCAGATACTTGACGAACGAAGTCCGGCATTCTTGCAATTTCTTCATTGGTTGGAATCGTATTTAGAGTGAGGTAAACTCGCTTCCCGTGTTCATGGGCAAATAATACCCCATCTCTGATTTGTTCCATTGTAAAATTTTTAGGTGCACTCCGCATGCCAAATTCCGTGGCACCGATATAAACTGCATCCGCACCATAAAGAACTGCAAAGCGTAAACGTTCCAGATCCCCTGCAGGGCTCAGC
>NZ_CAUWGY010000149.1:0-2082 GCF_963558415.1 uncultured Ruthenibacterium sp.
CACGTGCAGAAACATCTACCTTAGTGGGCATAAACTGTTTTAGATTGTTGACCCCCCGCACATATTCTTGACCATAGAATAAATCGGCATTTCTGTTATTGAGCAGCTCTATGTACGCCCCTAATTTAGTCGATGCCATATCCAATCCCCCTGAAGGCATCTTTCAGCATGGACTGTGAGAGTTCTTCTGAAGCCATCAGCAGACGCATTTCATCCTGAATTCGAGCCATTTCTTTTTCGTAGTCAATGTCCAGATCATGGTCAATAAATTCGATATATTTGCTTGGGGCCAAGGACCAGTCCTTATCCTCGATGGAAACATCTTCCGGGTTGACCTTGTCTTTCTTCAGCACTTTGACCGACTTACAGAATTCCGGCACATCCTGATAAAGCGTTGTGTCCACGGACTGCCAGCTACTATAGACGCGCTTAACTTCTGCAATTTGCTCATCGGTCAGAACCGTCTTCTTCTTTTTCTTGCCCTTGTCGATGACAATTTCCTCAACGTTGCCGTCCCACCGGCGCAAATCCATAAAGAGCACTTCACCGCTGCGGTCACGAACCTGTCTGCCGTTCACGGTTCCAGCCTTTTTGTTCATGTTTACAATCCAGAGGGTTACGGAAATATCGGTGGAATAGAACATATCGCGCGGAAGAACGATAATTGCTTCCACTTTATCATTCTGAAGCAGTCGTTTCCGGTTCTCATATTCATCGGGATCGTTTAATGCTCCGTTAGCCAGCAGGAAACCTGCAATACCGTGGTTTACATCCAGCTTGGAAATCATGTGAAGAATCCAGGCATAGTTGGCATTGGAAGTGCGGGGAACTGTGTAGCCATGCCAACGCGGATCATCCGTCAGCTCGTCTTCGCCACGCCAGCCTTTGAGGTTAAAAGGCGGGTTTGCCATGATGTAATCGAACTTTCGATCTTTGTGAAGGTCATTTGTAAACGTCGAATCGTTCTTTTCTCCCAAGTTATGAGAGATACCGCGAATAGCCAGGTTCATTTTGCAGAGTCGCCATGTATCCGGGTTGCTTTCCTGACCAATGACAGAAATATTTGCTCTGTTGCCCTGATGACGTTCCACAAATTTATGCGATTGCACGAACATGCCTCCAGAACCACAGCAGGGATCATAAACCGTCCCGCTGAACGGTTCAATCATTTCTGCAATCAGCTTCACCACGCAGGCCGGTGTATAAAACTCGCCATCTTTGGTTCCACTTGCCGCATACACCTGCAGAAAATACTCATATACGCGGCCAATCAAGTCTTCTTCATGAAAGCGAGATTCGGAGATTTTATTTACTTCATCGATCAGTGCCTTGATTTTCTCCTTAGGTGCGCCCAGGGTGGCATAAAGATTCTGTGCGAGAGCGCCTTTCAGCGAAGGATTATCTGCCTCAATATCAGACATCGCCTGATCCAGGATCACAGCAATTTCATTTGATCCCGCATTTTTGACGATGTAAGACCAACGTGCAGTTTCCTTTAAATAGAACACGTTCACCGCATTGTAAAATGAATGCTTCTCCAAAAACACGGGAATATCACCGTACTGTTCTTTGATTTCTGCACGGCGCTTTTCAAATTTATCTCCGGCAAATTTCAAAAATGCCAGTCCAATCACGGCATCCCTGTTCTTCTCCGTACTGCCAACACCACGCAAGGCCACGCGGCAGTTCCACAGAACTGTTTCCAAAGTTACCTCTTTATCTTTTTTAGTGGCCTTAGCCATAGTCTAATACCTCATTTCAACTTATTATAACAACCCAGTATAATTGTACCCTAGATGAGCGCGACCGTCAACAAAGGGAATCAATCGCAAACAATTCTAAAATCATACCATTTCACTAGTAATACCGGCTTGAATTAAAGACCGACCGCCATCATAGCAGTTGGTCTTTAATTAAGAAGTGGTCCCTATTCAAGCATTTGAAAATACTTCAGTGCTTCCACAATCGCTGCTGCTTTTTCCGGCGGACACTGCGGCACTTTAGCATTTTCCTTCTTCGACACATTATAGTTCTGCCCTACATCCAGCCCGCACTTGCGCTTTATCTGTGAGATGTAGAGGG
>NZ_CAUWGY010000150.1:0-2050 GCF_963558415.1 uncultured Ruthenibacterium sp.
GTGACGGTGATTGCCTGGGCCGTGGGACCGAACGGCAAAGTGCTCAAGACCAGCGAAACCACGGAGCTGACGCTGCATCAGGGCGGCTTGGAAGCAAAGCGGAATGCGGACGGCACCCTGGAAGTGGTCAGTTATGCGGATGGAAATTTGAACGGACTTGCGGAGAAACGGGTATTGAAGGAAACGGAGTATACTCTTGAGGAAAACGGCGACGGGACCGTCACGGTGCAGGCGGCGGACAAGCGCCTAGGCAGTTGCGTTTTGCAGGATGTGGATAAAAAGGACGAGGGGGAACGGACATGAATCAGAAAAAGGGGCGCAGTGCCCGGGAGTGGGGCAGCTATGTGTGGAATCTGATCCGAGGCAGCCTGGCTCCCACCGCGCTCATGGCGTTGTTTTGGCTGGTGCTGGGCTGGGTGCGCGCAGCAGGTGTACAGTGGGCCATTTTGTGGCCGCTGAACTTTTTGACGGGCGCTCTCAGCGGCCTGGAAGGCAGCGCGTTCGGCGGCACTTTGGGCAAGGCGATTTTGCTGGTGGTGTTCAACAGCTTTTTCCGGGGCATCGTGGTCCGGCGCAAGGGCAGCGAGCGGCGGCGCACCCATTTTTGGGAGGAGCTGAAAAAGGAGAGCGTGTCCACGGCGCTTGCGCGCATTCCGCAATACAGCAATCTTCGGCTTTTGTCCGGCGATCGCACGCCCATGATGTTGGGCTGTGGCTTTTTGGGAATTGGGTTTGCGCTGGGGGTATATCCTTTTCTGACCGGAGATGGCAGTCTTGTCAACAGCATGGTGTGCGTGGCGCTGTTTTTAAGCATAGGAAAACAGATTTCCAAGCAGAGAGGATTGCTCATCACCCTTTTGAATATGGTTTTGGCGCGCAAGGCGTTGCGCACGGTGAATCGAGGCGCAATCGACCGCGTGTTTGCCGGTTTTGCGGTAGGTATGGCCGCAGCGGTGCCCGTTGCCGCGGTGCGTGCGGTGCCTGTTGTGGGCGGTGCGCTGTGGCTGGTGCTCGCTCGGGTTCTTCCTTGGGCGATGATTTTGGCAGGCGTTGTATGCCTGGGTTTAACGTTTTGGAAAATGCGTGAGGCTCAGACGGTCAGTCAGGAGGCCGGCAAATGAAGCAGTTGTTTTTTCGGCGGTGCGCGGCGGTTGCAATTTTGTTGTCCTTTTGTGTGTTGACCGGCGTATGCGCTTTTGCGGACGACCAGACGGAAAAAATTAACTATGTACACATCACCGCGCCTGCCTCGGTGGCCGAGAGCGCGCAATTGACCGGACCGGACGTGGGCGAAGACGGTTCGGTGTTGCTGCAGGAGGGTAAGCCGGTCAGTTTTACGTTGGAAAGTCCGGTGACCATGGGGACCGGTGGAATGCACTCTTACGATGGCGTGGTCCGGAATGCGTCTATTTTTAATCTTATGGTTACTTTGCAGCCGAATTCCCTTTATTACACTCCTTGGTTGCTGCTGTATTCCGACGAAAATGGCGCATGGTTCGGTCTGCCAGACAATGAAGCGGGCACTCTGCGCATTGCGTTTGAAGATGTGCAGTTGCTCCATGTGGACAGAATCGAAGATACTGGCGAAATATTTTTTTCCATAAACGGTACGTACCGGGTCGAAGTGCGTTTTCCCGTGACGCGGGTCGTACAGCGGTCTGCTTTTGAAAATACGCAAACCTATCGCGACGAGACTGACAGCCTTCTTCAGAGCGCGCCGGCTCTGCCGCAGCCGTATTCGGAAGCAGTGTTTCGGGCTACGGTGCAGGGACAATTGGGAACTGCCCGAAACAGTACTTTCGATACAGAGGAATTTGATTTTTCTTTCTCCACGCTCGGGGCAGATGTGGGGAATCGATGGGACGCGGAGCTGGAATACGACGGCCGAACTCAGCAAATTGAAGTGGGTGAAGGCCTGCCCTGGGGTTATGAAACAACTGTGTTGATGAACATCACGGACTGGGGTTATGCCGCCACCGGCGGGGGTTCGGTGGTCGCTACGGCAACGGGCGCCACAGCGCTGGGGCTGGGCGGCAGTGCGGTGGCCAAC
>NZ_CAUWGY010000151.1:0-2039 GCF_963558415.1 uncultured Ruthenibacterium sp.
GAATGGGCCAAAGTCCTAATTCTGCTGGAATTTCTTTGCGTACATTTAATCGTAACTTTGAAGGACGAAGCGGTACACGTGATGCAGGCGTTTATCTTGTAAGTCCTGAAACGGCTGCTGCTAGCTGTCTGACTGGATATATTACAGATCCGACAACTCTTCCTGCTTTTGCTCCAATTGCGGTCCCCGATTTGTTCCCTGTCAACGACAATATGGTGGATCTTCCTGCCGGAGAAGATGAATATCAAAATGTAGAAATTCTGCGCGGGCCAAATATTAAACCGCTCCCACAAGCAAAACCGTTGGAAAATGTATTTGAATTGCCTTGTCTTCTCAAAGTGGGAGATAATATTACGACCGATCACATTATGCCGGCTGGCAGCAAAATTCTTCCTTATCGTTCCAATATTCCCTATCTTTCCAATTTCTGTTTTGAAGTATGTGATCCGGAATTTCCCAAGAGAGCCACAGCAGCACCTAATGGCGGCTTTATCGTGGGTGGTACCAACTACGGACAGGGATCCAGTCGTGAACACGCCGCACTTGTTCCGTTGTACTTAGGAGTCCGCGCGGTAATTGCTAAGAGTTTTGCTCGCATTCATAAAGCAAACCTCGTCAATGCAGGAATTTTGCCTTTGGAGTTTGAGTGTCCGGATGACTACGATAAAATCAACTTGAACGATCAACTCGTGCTGGAAAATATTTTTGCCGGTCTCGAGGGACATCCCATTGCTTTAGTAGACAAAACAACCGGTGCAACTGCTCATTTGAAATGTGACATTTCTTCCAGGCAGGCTGAAATCATTAAGGCCGGAGGTCTGTTGAACTTTACGCGTGAAAAAACGTTGAATGGAAAGTGAGGTTTTTTCGAATGGTAACGGTAAATGAAGCCAAAGAAAAATTTGGAGAACTAATCGAAGCACAAAAAAGTCGTGTAGCGGAAATGCGCGCACAAGGTGATTTTGTAGACTACTCAAAGCTTGATCAAATTGTCATCGGAATTTGCGGTGGCGACGGAATCGGACCGACGATTACACATGAAGCCGAACGTGTATTACGATTTCTTCTAAAAAAAGATGTAGAAAGCGGTCGAATTGTATTTAAGGAGATTGATGGTCTTACCATTGAAAACCGTGCCGCACATATGAAAGCCATTCCGGACGATGTACTTGCAGAACTGAAAGCATGTCATGTTATTTTAAAAGGCCCCACAACTACGCCTCGGGCCGGTGACGAGTGGCCCAATATTGAAAGTGCTAATGTGGCCATGCGTAAAGAGCTTGACCTGTTTGCAAATGTCCGTCCTGTAAAAGTTCCGGAACAAGGAATCGACTGGACCTTCTTCCGCGAAAATACAGAAGGCGCTTATACACTTGGAAGCTGCGGCTTTGAAACCGAGGACGGTATTTCAATTGATTTCACCGTTACTACTACGGACGGTACCGAACGAATTGCAGCGCTCGCTTACGATTTTGCTCATAAAAACCACAAAAACCGCGTTTCCATTGTTACAAAAGCTAACATTGTTAAAGCAACTGACGGAAAATTTTTGCGCTTGTGTCAGGAAATCGGAAAGAAATATCCGGACATTACAACAGACGACTGGTATATTGATATCATGACCGCGAAGCTGGTGGATCCTAAGCGTCGTCGTGATTTTCAAGTATTTGTGTTGCCGAATTTGTATGGCGATATCATTACGGATGAAGCCGCAGAGTTCCAGGGTGGCGTTGGAACGGCAGGTTCTGGAAACATCGGCAAACGCTATGCAATGTTTGAGGCGATCCACGGCTCTGCCCCTCGCATGGTAAAAGAGGGTCGCGCTAAATATGCTGATCCGTGCAGTATGCTTCGTGCCAGTGCAATGCTCCTTTCTCACATTGGTTACCAAAAAGAGTCTGATCAGTTAACTGCGGCTCTGGATAAATGTATGTTCGAAGAAAAAGCATTGACAATTACAGGACGTGACACTGGATGTACTTGTGAAGAATTCGGTGATTATGTCATGCGTACCATCGAAAATCTATAATTTGTTATTT
>NZ_CAUWGY010000152.1:0-2033 GCF_963558415.1 uncultured Ruthenibacterium sp.
ATCCAGCCGCCATAGAAGTCCTCCGCGCCATGGCTCAAAGCCAGCACAAAAGGGGAGAGAGTATCCCATGCACTTTGGCAAAAACCTTCCGGCTTTTCCCAACCGTTGGAAATGAACACCTGTCCTTCCTGCAAGTCACAGGCATGTTTGATGGGATTTTCATAAAGAAGCATCAGGTCCTCATAACGGGTGATGCGCATAACAGTAATCTTGCATTTTTTCATATTATAATTCCCTCACAGTGGTCGATTTCATGCTGAATAATTTGAGCAGACAGGCCGGTCCAGGTTTTAAATCGTTCTCGAAACTGCTCATCTTGGTATTTCACCTTGATGTTTTTCCAGCGTTTTGTCTTTCGAGTCCCCGAAAGAGAAAGACAGCCTTCTTCAGCCTCATAGGAGCCGCTTTTTTTGACGATTTCTGGGTTGAAAAGCACTCGGTACGTGCCCTCGTCATCAAAGGCAATGATGCGTTTGCTCACACCGATCATGTTCGCCGCCATGCCCACGCAGCCATCCGCATGGGCCATCAGTGTTTCCAATAGATCGGCGGCAATTGGCAGATCGTCCGGTGTGGCGAGTTCGGACTTGCGCCTCAGAAAAAGCAAATCTTTGCAAATGTCTCGAATCATAATCGTTTCTCCTCATATGTTTGAATAGTGGACGCGATGACTTGTGCCGCAATGCGGGAACCTGCTTGGGTAGGATGAACGCCGTCTTTGGCATAGAGTTGCTGCGTATGGGAAAGTTTGTAAAAGTGGAGGCCCACATCTGCCAGCAGTGCTCGGTTTTTCTGTGCGGCCTGGTGATACGCCTCGGACAAAGCGCGGTTCATCTCGTCGTAATCCCAACCTTTCGCTGCCAGTTTGGGACTGTCCTTCTGGTAGGCCCAAGTGGCATAAAGAACAGGAACGGCGCCACTGTCTTGAATCTGTTTACAGAGGCGCTCTACGCTGGAAAAGAAGCTTTTTGGTGAGGTAATGGGACCATGGCTCATTTCTTGCATAATCACATAATCCCAGCGTTCTTCGGCCAGCGCCGCCTGTGTGCGCGCACCCAGGCGGGTAGATGGGTTCAGTTGCTCAGACAACCGTGCTCCACCACGTGTGTGGTAAATTACTTGTGCGCCAGTTCGTTCTGCCAGCATTTGAGGCAAGTCATTTGAGAAGGTGAGGCTGTTGCCCAGCATGAGAATGCGCATGGCGGTACTCCTTGTTTTGATTGCTTTATTCGAATTATACATGCTTATAAGTGCAGGGACAAGGTCTGGCAAGATTCGTGCAGAAAACACGATGGTAAAAAAATACTTCGGGCCACCTATTTTTGCGGGGCCCGAAGTGCGTGTTATTTCTTTTCAACCGGGAGCCAGACTTCGCAGTAGTAGTCCTGATCTTGTGCGCCCTTTTCAAACTTGCTAGCGTCGCTGTACATTTCTACGTTGATGCCGGCGGCGATTTTGTAGTCAGGATTTGTGGGAAGCCACTGGGAGAAAATTTGTTGGTTGAGTCCTTGGAGAGCTTGAGGCATTCGTCCGGTGCAGGGAAATACCGCCCAGGTATGGGCCGGAATGGTGCGGGTGACAAAGCCTTCGGGAATCTCTCGGGTGGGATCGTAGTTGTCTGCAATAAGATATTCAAACTCGTTGCCGCCCATGCTCTCATCCAAATTAATGCCGTACATGCCGCAAATTTCCTTGCCGCCGCCTGTACTGAAGTGTTCTGTCCAAAATTTTGGTACTTCTACGGCACCGTCCTCATACTTAAAGGTTTTTGCGCGGCACAGAACTGTAAACGCATCTTTTTTCATGATTTTGCAATCCATGTTTTGACCACCTTCCAATGTCACTTTGATCCGAAGCGGAGCAAAGGAACGGACCGCGCCTCCGCTTTTTCGCAGTGCTGCAGGTGTGAGGCCATGAAATCGGGTAAAGGCTTTGGTAAAGCTGTCCGGCGAGTCGTAGCAGAATTCCAGCGCGATGTCGATGATCCTCCGGTCCGTCGTGAGGACCTCCAGCCCGGCGGCGGAAAGCCGGCG
>NZ_CAUWGY010000153.1:0-2019 GCF_963558415.1 uncultured Ruthenibacterium sp.
AAGCCTCGGGCACAAACATGGCCTTGCGCATGTGGTTCGATGCCAGTTCGCTGCTGCGGGCAGGGTCGTCCCACAATCCGAACAGATCCTTCACGTGCAGCATGCCCACTACGTCGTCCAGTGTTTTGTGATACACGGGAATGCGGGAGATGCCCTCGGCCATCGCCAGGCGCACCACGTCGCCAATGTTGGCCGTGTCCGCCACACTGACGATCTCCGTGCGGTGTGTCATCACATCCACCGCGGTCACATCGTCGAATTCTACGATGCTGGCAATCATTTTTTTCTGATTCTCATCAATGAGGGACTGCTCTTCTACGTCCTCCACCATGTTCATCAGTTCTTCTTCAGTGACGTTGCTGTTTGCCGAAATGCCCGCCAGCTTCAAACTCAATTTGGCAGGTGCGGTCAGCAGCATGCCCAACACATCGCCAAACTTTCCCTTGCCTTTCTGCGCACCTGCAAAGCCAAAGGAAAAAACCACCACGCAAATCAGAACAAATACCAGTAAGCCGGGAATTGCCCACAACAAAAGAGCGTGATGCTTCAGCTCATCGCAAAGCTGCCAGAAAAAAGCACCGAACAAAACAAAAAACAAAGCGGTCATTCCGGCCGCACGGTCGGAAAATCCAAGACGTGAAGGTTTTTCCCTCTCATCGTCCCCCGCAAGCGCGCCGCCCGCCCAATAGGCGGCCAGCAAAGAACAAAGGCCCAATACCACACAGATTACAATAGAAAGACCATCCGGGTCCATGTAACAATAAACACTCCTTTTTGGAGCGCTCCCGAAGGCAGCGCATAATTACTATATATAATAAAGGATTTCGCAAATTCTGTCAATTTAAAGGCTACCTGTAAAGGCTTGTTAAACTTAACCGGTTTCATACAGTTGAAATCCACAAAGAATTCGCGTCCCACGATGCGGAATTTGTGATTTTTTACCCGAAAAACCACTGGAAAGCGCAGGATGCTTGTTTACTTTTGGCGGCAAGTTTGCTACAATAATACCGAGCGCGAACAGTTGAACTCTCTCGTTTTCCAAGGGCGCCGGCGGCGATTTTTGCGGTGCACGTGGCCGCAAAACATACGCGGGTCCGCAGATTGCGGGGGCGCGGCTGTTCTGCATTCAAAACATTTGAAGCGGAGGAAGAAAAATGCCAAGATCTAAAAAATCTATGGACGGCAACACCGCTGCTGCGCATGTAGCATATGCGTTTACAGAAGTTGCCGGTATCTACCCCATCACCCCGTCCAGCCCGATGGCGGACATGGTTGACCAGTGGAGCGCTGCTCACCAGAAAAACATCTTCGGTACCGAAGTAAAGGTCATGGAGATGCAGTCTGAGGCAGGCGCTGCGGGAACCGTTCACGGCTCTCTGGCTGCTGGCGCTCTGACCACCACATTCACGGCTTCTCAGGGCCTGTTGCTGATGATTCCGAATATGTACAAGATTGCAGGTGAGTTGTTGCCCTGCGTGTTCCATGTGTCCGCGCGTACCGTTGCGAGCCATGCACTGAACATCTTCGGTGACCATTCCGACGTATATGCCTGCCGTCAGACCGGTTTTGCTATGCTGGCCGAGTCCAACCCCCAGGAAGTTATGGATCTGGGCCCTGTGGCTCACCTGACTGCCATCGAAAGCCGCGTTCCTTTTGTGAACTTCTTCGACGGCTTCCGCACTTCTCATGAGATCCAGAAAATCGAAGTGTGGGATTACGACGATCTGAAAGAAATGACCGATATGGACGCTGTGAAAGCGTTCCGCGATCATGCGCTGAGCCCCGAGCATCCTTCTATGCGCGGTTCTCACGAAAACGGCGACATCTTCTTCCAGCACCGTGAGGCTTGCAACAAATTCTACGAGGCTGTTCCCGGCATCGCCGAGAAATACATGCACAAGATCAACGAGAAACTGGGCACTCACTACGAGCTGTTCGAGTACTACGGCGCACCCGACGCAGAACGCGTCATCATCGCCATGGGCTCCATCTGCGACGTGGCTGAGGAAGTCATCGACT
>NZ_CAUWGY010000154.1:0-1942 GCF_963558415.1 uncultured Ruthenibacterium sp.
ACTTTCGTGATAGCAGCGGTCAAAGTGGTTTTACCATGGTCAACGTGGCCGATGGTACCAATGTTAACATGGGGTTTGGAACGCTCAAATTTAGCTTTAGCCATTGGAATTATCCTCCTTTTTAATAAGACCCGTTTCTTAAGGCAATTGTACTAAATCAGCCTTAAAAAATCAAGTGTTTTATTCGCGTACAGTCGGGCCGTTTTATCACGGCCCGATAACTGTACAAAAGGCATTAGTCGTTGGACTTTGCACGGCCTGCCATAATGTTCTCGGCAATGCTCTTGGGCACTTCCGCGTAATGGCTGGGCTCCATGGAATACTGTCCACGTCCCTGCGTCTTGCTGCGCAGGTCAGTGGCGTAACCGAACATATTGGACAGCGGAACCAGAGCATCGATCTGCTGAGAACCACTGCGGGCCTCGGTTCCTTGAATCTGTCCACGACGAGCATTTACGTCGCCGATAACATCGCCCATATACTCGTCCGGAACGATAACTGCTACCTTCATGATCGGCTCGAGGATGACAGGATCTGCTTTGCGCATAGCCTCTTTGAAGGCCATGGAACCAGCGATCTTAAAGGCCATCTCAGAGGAGTCGACCTCATGGTAAGAACCATCGTACAGAGTAACCTTGACATCCACAACGGGATAACCAGCAAGCACACCGGCCTGCATAGCGCCCTGGATACCTTGGTCGATAGGACCGATGAACTCCTTGGGAATCGCACCGCCAACGATAGCGTTGACGAACTCATAACCCTTGCCTTGCTCGTTCGGCTCAATTTTAATTTTAACATGACCATACTGGCCTTTACCACCAGACTGACGGGCATACTTGGTGTCCTGATCAGCGGCACGGCGAATGGTCTCACGGTAAGCAACCTGGGGCGCACCTACGTTGGCCTCAACCTTGAATTCACGCAGCAGACGGTCAACGATGATTTCCAAGTGCAGCTCACCCATACCAGCAATGATGGTTTGGCCGGTCTCCTCGTCCGTATAGGTACGGAACGTGGGATCCTCTTCCGCCAACTTTGCCAGCGCAATGCCCATTTTCTCCTGACCTGCTTTGGTCTTGGGCTCAATGGCAACGCGGATAACCGGCTCCGGGAACTCCATGCTCTCCAGAATGATGGGGTGTTTCTCGTCGCACAGGGTATCACCCGTGGTGGTATTTTTCAAACCAACCGCAGCAGCGATATCACCCGCGTAGCACTCATCAATATCTTTACGATGGTTGGCGTGCATCTGCAGGATACGGCCCAGACGCTCGTTCTGGTCCTTCACAGAGTTGTACACTGTGGTGCCTGCCTTAGCAATACCAGAATACACGCGGAAGAACGCCAATTTACCTACAAACGGGTCCGTGGCGATCTTAAAGGCCAGCGCAGCCAGAGGAGCATTGTCATCCGAAGGACGGCTCTCCTCTTCACCAGTTTCCGGATTCACACCCTTGATGTCCTCAATGTCGGTCGGAGCCGGCATGTAGTCCACAATGGCGTCAAGCAGTTTTTGGACACCCTTATTCTTATAAGAAGTACCGCAAACCACAGGAACAATGGTATTTGCAATGGTCTCTTTGCGAATCGCTTTCTTCATCTCAGGGATGGTCAGCTCTTCGCCATCCAGATACTTCATCATCAGCTCTTCGTCGCTCTCGGCAATAGCTTCGACAAGCTTATCATGGTACTCATTGGCCAGGTCCATCATATCCTCGGGGATCGGCTCCACGCGGATATCTTTACCCAGGTCATCGTAGTACACATAGGCCTGCATCTCCAGCAAATCGATGATGCCTTTAAAGGTCTCCTCTTTGCCAATCGGCAACTGGAGAGGCACTGCATTTGCTTTCAAGCGGTCTTTGATCATGTCCAGTACGTGATAGAAATCCGCACCCATGATGTCCATCTTATTGACGTAGATCATGCGGGGAACATG
>NZ_CAUWGY010000155.1:0-1888 GCF_963558415.1 uncultured Ruthenibacterium sp.
GTTGATCCACAATATTGCCTTTTAGCATGCGAATCTGCTGACCTTTGATAAACAGCATTGCACAGTCTTTTCCACCCGCAATTCCTATATCGGCTTCCTTTGCTTCGCCTGGTCCATTGACCACACATCCCATCACAGCCACTTTAATTTGCTTTTTACAGCCACGGAGGCGACGCTCTACCTCCTCGGCGATTTCCGCTACTGCGATGTTGGTTCTCCCGCAAGTTGGACAACTGATTACTTCGGGGCCAGCCACAAAATGCCCTGCTGCACGCAAAATATCGTAACCTGCCTGTACCTCTTTCTCTGGGATATCTGTCAGCGAAACACGAAGTGTATCACCGATTCCTTCCATTAGAAGTCCACCGATTCCCATGGCAGATTTGATCAGCCCCATACGATATGTTCCTGCTTCCGTCACTCCAATATGCAACGGATAATCGCATTTACTGCTTAGCAAACGATATGCCTGCATCATCATCGGCACGTTGGAAGATTTGATGGAAATTACAATATCGTAAAAATCATGTTTCTCCAACAGTGAAACATGATAGAGCGCACTTTCTACCAAGGCCTCTGGAGTCACATGACCATATTTCGCCAAAATTTCCTTCTCTAGGCTTCCACCATTCACTCCAATTCGAATGGGAATCCCATTTTTTTTGCAAGCCTGCGCTACCATTCCGACCCGTTCATCACTTCCAATATTTCCCGGGTTAATGCGGATTTTATCCACACCAGCATCCACGCAAGCTAAAGCCGCACGATAATCAAAATGAATATCGGCCACAATCGGAACATTGACCTCCTGTTTTAGAGCAGTCACTACCTTTGCATCCTGTGCCGTTGGGACAGTCACGCGAATCAATTCGCAGCCAACTTGTTCCAATCGTTTTGCCTGCTCTACATTCCCATAAATATCGGAAATTGGAATATTCAGCATACTTTGAACCGCAACCGGATTATCCCCACCAATTGCAATATTTCCAATTTTTACAACTCGTGTTTTTTTGCGCATCCGTATTCCTCCTACGGCAAAAGCTTTGTAATATCGTTAAAGGTTGCAAACATCATCAATCCAATCAGTAAGACGAATCCCGCGGCATTGACCGCAATTTCGTATTTCTGAGGAATAGGTTTTCTACGAATGGCTTCCAAAATCAAAAATACTAAGCGGCCACCATCCAAGGCCGGAATGGGAAGCAAATTGAAAATTCCCAAGTTAATGGTAATCAATGACAATAACAGCAAAAGAGGCTGCAAACCTAGCGAAGACGCCTGTCCAATCGCACTAACAATCCCTACAGGACCAGACAAATTGTTCACTGCGATTCGCCCGGTCAGAAGGTCTGTAAAACTCAAAACGATCATTCGGGCTAGAGAAAGCGTCCAATTTCCAGCTTCTTTCAAAACATTGGGGATTGTTTTCTCAATAGGATAAACCTTAAAGTCAATTACCAAATATTGTTGACCGTCCTGCTCCGCGGTATCAAAGACAACATCTTCCAAGGTGATTTTTTCGCCATCGCGCAAAACCGTCAAATCAGCGGTTCCTTCTTGTGTTCTTGCAAACTCATAACTCACATCATTTGCCACAAAGCATCTTCGTCCGTTGACCGCTAAAATTGTGTCTCCCACCTGAAGTCCATGCTGTTCCGTGGAGGCATTTGGATAAAACTCCGCTACCGTCCGACTCACAATACTGCTTTGCATTGCCACAACTGCAATCAGTACAACAAACCCCAAAATCATATTCATGCAAGCACCCGCTACGGTAACAAGAATACGATTTCCCACCGGAGCCTTTGTAAAAGACCCCTCATCGTCGCTTTCCTCATCCTCTCCTTCCATACTCACAAAACCGCCAATTGGAAGAAGACGAATTGCA
>NZ_CAUWGY010000156.1:0-1834 GCF_963558415.1 uncultured Ruthenibacterium sp.
AACCTGATTGCCACTGTTGTTCGTATGCGAAAGGAGGGACCTTATCGCAGTTTATATGATTTTTGCCACCGGATGCATGGAACCGAAATTAATCGTCGTGCCGTCGAAAGCATGATTAAAGCAGGGGCATTTGATAATATTGAATCCAAAAGACGTGGTATGATGGATGCCATAGATGGAATTCTAAAAAGCGTTGAAAGCGACGCTCGTAAAAATTTGGAAGGCCAAATGGATCTTTTTGGGGAGTTTGCGGACGTATCCAATACAGTCTCGGATTACAAAATTCCCGACTGTGAAGAATACCCCTACGATATGCTGCTTCAAATGGAAAAAGAGGTCAGTGGACTTTACCTTTCGGGACATCCATTGGGTCAATATCATGAGCAGATTGAAAAATATGCCACTTGTAAAATTGCCGATTTGAATGGCGAACAAGCGCATCAATACGACAATCAAAGTGTTCGGTTAGTATGTGCAGTCGTACGCAGTAAGACCATTAATACGAGATCCGGTGGAGTAATGGCCTTTATTACAGTAGAGGATCTTACGGGAACAATTGAAGTTCTTGCTTTTCCAAAGATTCTACTTAAGTGTTCACAGGCTGTGCGTGAAAATGCGGTTGTAGTTATTTCAGGGCGTGTCTCCTATAAAGAAGATGAGGCCAGTAAAGTTATTGCTGAGGAAATTACGGAAATTGATGAGTTCGGAACAGAAAAAGAAAGCTCTTCTTGCAACAAAAATACAAAAAATGAACTTTGGTTGCGACTTTCGTCCATGAAAAGTCCAGCCTTTGAGGAAACCCGGAATCTTTTAAGCATTTTTGAAGGGGATTGCCCCGTATATATGTATTTTGAGGACGTAAATAAACGTATGCGTGCCCCAAGATCGCTATGGTGCGTTCAAAATGAGCTGCTAATCTCTGAACTGGAACGGATTTTGGGAAAGGAAAATGTAAAAGTTCGATAATTTAATAACAAAACTGGTTGAATTTGACGCAACAAATGTTTATAATAAAAAGCAGCCACAAGACAGGATATTTGAAGGAGGATATATCTATGGCAAGCGAGATCAAAACGATTGGTGTGCTAACCAGCGGCGGTGACGCCCCGGGCATGAACGCCGCGATTCGTGCGGTTGTGCGCTCTGCGCTTTTCAAAGGTTATAAGGTAAAAGGAATTCGCCATGGGTACAACGGCTTGCTGACAGAAGATATTATTGATATGAATCTCCGGAGCGTTTCCGAAATCATTCATCGCGGTGGTACAATTCTGTACACAGCGCGTTGTTTGGAGTTCAAGACTCTGGAAGGACAGCAAAAAGCGGCCGATGCATGTCGGAAAGCCGGCATTGACGCCTTGGTTGTTATTGGCGGTGACGGATCTTTCCGCGGTGCTAAGGATATGGCTGCACAGGGAATTCCGTGCATTGGAATTCCTGGTACAATTGATAACGATATTGCATGCAGCGACTACACCATTGGTTATGACACAGCTATGAATACCGCTGTCGAAATGATTGACAAATTACGCGATACCACACAAAGTCATGATCGCTGCTCTGTTGTAGAAGTAATGGGACGCAATGCAGGCTATATTGCATTGAATACTGGTATTGCAGTAGGAGCACTTGTTACATTGATTCCTGAGGTTCCGTTTGATTTGGATCGCGATGTGATTTCCAAAATGAAGGGAACTCAGAAAACAGGTAAAAAGCATTTCATCATTGTCGTTGCAGAGGGTGCTGGTAAGGCTTCAGAAATTGCAAATGAAATTCAGGCCCGCACTGGAATCGACTCTCGTGCAACGGTGCTTGGTCACGTTCAGCGTGGTGGTTC
>NZ_CAUWGY010000157.1:0-1803 GCF_963558415.1 uncultured Ruthenibacterium sp.
AATGCCGATTTCATAGTCTAAACGTTCACGAATTTCCGGGGAAACTTGCTTTCCATAATGCTTATATAGTCCTTGTTCACAAAGCTGGACAAAATATTCTTTGTTATCCATCCCATTAGGGGCCTCAAAGTAAGGAAGTTTGGTTACACCAAACTCAAAATTAAAATTGCACATTTCAGCAATTCGATTCGTGTTTTCACACGCCTCAGGCCAAGCGGAAAACAAATCATACATTTCTTGTGTGCTTTTTACATAAAACTCATCCGTTCCAAATTCCAGCACGTCATCATCATGTACGGTTTTATTGGTCTGAATGCAAATCAGCACGTGCTGCATTTTGGAATCTTCCTGGCGCAAATAATGTGCGTCATTTGTGGCGACTAAAGGAATTCCGGTTTCACGAGACAAGCGAACAATTAATGGCAAAACACGCCTTTGTTCATCGATGCCATGATCCTGAATCTCAAGGTAATAATTTCCTTTTCCAAACAAATTCTCATAATACAATGCCAGCGTTTTTGCGCGCTCATAATCACCGGACAAGAGAGCTTGTGGAATTTCCCCAGCCAAACAGGCGGAAAGGCATATAAGACCTTCGTGATGAAGTTCAAGCAACTCATGGTCAATTCTTGGTTTGTTATAAAAACCTTCGATAAAACCAGAAGATACCATTTTGATAAGATTCTTATATCCAGTCTCGTTTTTGCACAACAAAACAAGATGGTAAGAACCATCAATTCGATTTACCTTATCAAATCTAGTACGGGATGCCACATAAACTTCACACCCGATAATGGGTTTTATACCTGCTTTTTTAGCAGCCTTATAGAAATCGACACAACCGTACATGGCCCCATGATCTGTGATCGCTACAGCGTTTTGGCCTAATTCTTTAATACGATCCATCAGGCGATCGATACGGCATGCCCCGTCTAAAAGGCTGTATTCAGTGTGAAGATGCAAATGAGTAAATTGTTTTGTAAACTCAGGCATGTTGGTTCCTTTCCAGTAGTACACAAGCAGTCTGTTCAATTTTTTTCATTCTATGTGACAGACCGGATTTGCTGAGAGGGGGATCAAATTGAAGAGCCAGTTCTTTCAATGGAAGATCCGGATATTCCTCTCGATATTTAGCAGCAACTTTTAATTGTTCCGGCAGTGTATCCAATGCCCCTACTTCGCGCAAATATTGAATGGCCTGCAATGTCCTTGCGCTGGCACAAACAATTTTGTCAATATTCGCTGTTTCGCAGTTGGTAATACGGTTTGCCTTATTTCGAATATCTTTGTAAACTTTTAAATTCATCAGCTCGAGTGAACAATTAGAGGCTCCCATATACGTAAGCATATCCTCAATTTGCTCGCTGGCCTTAAAATATAGAACATTCGAGCCTCTTCTACGTGTAATTTTGGGCAAGAAACCATGGCCCATTAGAAGCGCGCTAAAATCCTGCATTAAACTATATCGACTAGAAGAAAATTCAAGGTTGTATTCTTTTGTCGGATACCGCTGCAAAGGAACGCAGCCGCAACAAATGCTTGTACACAATTTTCGCAGCAAAAATTTCTACTGTTTATACGCAAAGATGGCTCATTCCCAATATGGCCAAACCGTTCAAGCATATTTTGTACTTGTAAAGGATCCTTTACCGCAAACTCATACATTCTGCTTTCTTCTTTTCCGCGGACAAATATTTTCCCTTCAATGCCAGCCATTGAAAAGATTTTTTTTGCATATTGTGCGATACTTGTTTTCTCTGTATGTAATACAGAACCCTTTTCATCAAAATACTTTCCAAAGCA
>NZ_CAUWGY010000158.1:0-1800 GCF_963558415.1 uncultured Ruthenibacterium sp.
AGAAAATGACCGCCCAGGGTTCATCTGTTGGCGCAGATGATGGGCAGTCAATCTCCAAAACTTATGGAAATAGTATACCCACTTCCGGGGAAGAAATCAACGATGAAATTGTAAATTCCCCGGAGACCCTGGAAGAAATGTACCGCAGGATGCAGCGTATGGCAGACCCTCGATACCTGCATACGCTCACCATGACGGAGCTGTTCCAGACCGCTTATATGAGCAGGCCACCGGTGGCGGAAGGACTGCTTTACGCAGGGGCATATATCCTTGCCGGAGCGCCTAAAATCGGCAAGTCCTTCCTGGTGGCCCAGATTGCCTACCATGTCAGTACCGGGCAGGACTTGTGGGGTTACAAGATTCACCAGGGAACAGTGCTCTACCTCGCGCTGGAAGATGATTTTCAGCGCATCCAGAGCCGGATGTTTATGATGTATGGCGTGAATGACACTCCCAATCTCCACTTTGCCACCACGGCTGGAAAAATCGGGAACGGGCTGGACGAACAGATGGAAAACTTCATGCAGGAGTACCCGGACACCAAACTCATTATCATCGACACCATGCAAAAGATCCGGGAGGTTGGCGGTGAAGCATACAGCTACGCCAGTGACTACGAGATCATCGGCAGGATCAAACAGTTTGCCGATCAGCACGGTATTTGTGTACTGACCGTCCACCACACCCGGAAGCAGCAGGCAGACGATTCTTTTGAGACGATTTCCGGCACCACTGGGCTGTGCAGACGGTTCCCTGCTGATGCAGAAGAAAAAGCGCACGGAACTGGACGCTACCATCAAGGTGGTAGGAAGGGACCAGCCGGACCAGATCCTCTACTTGAAGAAGGACCCTCAAACCCAGATCTGGAACCTGGAACGCATGGAAAACGAGCTGTATAAAGAGCCGCCGGACCCGGTGCTGGAAGCGATCGCAAAGTTGGTAAAGGAACCCTGGAGTGGCAGCCCCACAGAGCTGGTTTCTTTCCTGCAAATCGATATGTTGCCGAACACCCTGACCAAACACCTGAATGTCAATTCGGGACGTCTGCTGTTGGAGCATAATATCCAGTATACAAACTCCCGTATCCATGCTGGGCGAAGGATCAAGCTGACCCCTGTTTCGGAGAAAGCGTGACGATGGTGACGGTCGTGACGGTGATTTTGGTGGTGTGTAAAACACCGTCACCATCGTCACGACCGTCACGGGAGAAAAATGGATATGAAAAGTGTACAAATTCCCTATGAGCTTTTTGTGGCTTTGGTGGAATACCATCTGGGCTACGACGATGACTGTGCTGAGGAAATCCGCCAAGGTCTGGAACAAAAATTGGATGCACTGATGCGGCATGAGCTGTATGCAAAATATAAGACTGCGCCCACCGCAGAAGAACGAGAACAGGCCCGGCAGGAATACCTGGACAAGCGTGGAGTGTTCCTGGATTTTCGGTGGTGAGATAGGTTTCCGTTCGGACTGATTTTAATGTTGCGATTAGCACAAAAGTTTTCTCCTTGTCGGCAGGGACAGGAGCGTGTCACGCTCCTGTTTTTGCTGGCAGAGGGAAGGATGTGACTGCTGTTTCTGACAAAAAATTCCCGTTTTGAAAAGCCCCATTGTAAAGAATTTTCCTTACTGAAAGGTATTCCGGATGGGGTGGTATTTTGCCACCTCACCTTCCAAGGGAAGCCCTATTTCAGGGCGTACCATTAACAAAAGGGATGAGCGATTCGCGCACCTCTATATCCCGAAACGGGGCATAGAGTACAGACAAAAAAGCGTTCGCAGAACGCGCAGCCACAGAAT
>NZ_CAUWGY010000159.1:0-1765 GCF_963558415.1 uncultured Ruthenibacterium sp.
TAATAAGTGGGGATTAAGGAAGATGACGGGACATTAACAGGAGATTAATATTTCGCCATTTCATGCCATGAACTATTTCACTTGTTCAGCAGAAACTGAGGGAAGCGTAAACTGGAACGTAGTCCCGGCCGGTATATGGTCCAGTACATCAATTTTTCCCCCATGCATGGCGACAATGGATTGGCAGAGATTGAGACCAAGCCCCAGACCTCTTTGACAATCCGTTTTTCCTTGCCCGGCAGTGTAGAACAAATCAAACAAGTGCCTTTTGGCATCATCCGGAATTCCCGGGCCATCATCGGTGACGCTTATCTGCACGACATTTCCTTTCTTTACGGCACGCAGTTCAATCTTTGATTCCTTAGGCGTGTACTGAATTGCGTTGTTCATAATGTTGATGATGACTCGCTGAATCAGGCTTGCATTCATAGCAGCCATGAGTGTGGTGTCTTCCAAATGGACAGATATGTGATGTTCTGCGGCTCTGCGATCCAGATGTACAACTGCGCTTTGGAAAACATTTTTGATCAGTTCTGGACGCATTTTGAAGGATTCCGTATCCGTTTCCAGATGAGTGGCTACCAACAGATTTTCTGTCATGTTAATCAGGCGGTTTGTATCGTCATAAATTGCCGTGTACAGCTTTTTCCTGATTGCCGGATCAAGTGCAGACTCTTTTTGCATAAGCGTATCGGCATTGCTGCCGATGTTTGTGAGTGGTGTACGTAAATCATGAGAGACCGCTCGAAGCAAATCGGCTTGCAACCGCTCTTTTTGCGTTTGAAGAGCTGCTTTGTTTCGTTCTTCCTGCAGTCGGATGCGTTCTTGGCTGAGACCGCACTCACTTAATATGGCAATCATAAGGTTCTTTTCGAATGCGTCCGGAATGGAATAACCTACGATGGGAATTCCAACAATTCCCATCACTTCCTGCGTTCCCCGGACGGAGAGGAAAAGGCATTTAGCGTCCGGCAGTGTGTTTGTGGTTGCACCTGCGTGCTTGTTGTTTCTTTGTACCCACTTGGCCACCCCGATTTCTTCGGAACCCAATTCCATCAAAATATTCTGTTCATCGGTCAAAAAGCCGATTTAATTGTTCCGCAGTCAACCGAAGGCAATCCCATTCGGTCCGCCCCTTTTGCAGTTTCTGACTGCTCCCCAAAAGCAGTTCCGTATAATAACTTTTTTGTGCTGCCAAACGGGCCTGTGCCTTTACGCGGCTGGCCAGGGAGCTCGCAATAACGCTAGAGAAAAGCATAATGAGAAATGTCACAGGATAGCTGGGGTCGTTGGCCTGAAATGTAAAACGAGGTTCTGTAAAAAGAAAATTGAAAGCGGCCACACTGAGGAGAGAATTAATGGCACCATAAAGGTGACCATTTGTCCAAACTGCCGTGATCAGAACTCCCAAAATGTAAACAGTGATGATGTTTGATTCGCTAAACCCAGCGTAATAAAATCCAAATCCCGCAAGGGAAGAAAGCAGTAAACAGGCCAGCATAATGCCGGTGTCCTTCCATGTAAAGCGTGCTTTTGGGACATGAAGCTTTCCAAAAGGCTTCCTATATAGCGGTTGGTGATCCGGAATAATGTATACATCCAAATCTGTTCGTTCAATCAGCCGATCAGCCAGACTCTTTTTTCCTGTAATAGGATTTTGCTTATGGTTGATGCGCCCCATAACAATTTTTGTTACACCGCTGACGCGAGCATATTCCGCAATCTGTCCGGCAGGTTCAGTTCCATATACAGTAGAAATCTGTGC
>NZ_CAUWGY010000160.1:0-1683 GCF_963558415.1 uncultured Ruthenibacterium sp.
AAAGTTCACATTCAGGAAGTGATTGTGGTTGAGGGAAAGTACGATGCTGTAAAATTAGCAGATTTGGTCGATGCATTGATTATACCCACAGGCGGCTTTTCTATTTTTACCAGCGAGGAAACAAAACAATTGATTTTAAAGTTGGGACGGAGCCGGGGAATTATTGTCCTTACGGATTCAGACGCAGCCGGTTTTCGAATTCGAAACTATCTGAATAAAATTGCTGCTGGAATTCCGGTAAAAAATGCATATGTTCCAGCGCTGCATGGAAAAGAAAAGAGAAAAAGCCAACCATCAAAAGAGGGGATTCTCGGTGTAGAAGGAATCCCGACCAAGATGATTATACAGGCGTTGTCTACCGCTGGTGCACATGAAGTCCCGGTTCGAAGAGGAAGAAACATTACTTATACGGATTTATTTATGCACGGTCTTTCAGGCACGCCGCAAAGTGCGGAAAAAAGACGTGTCTGGCTTGCATCTCTTGGGCTTCCACCAAGGCTATCTAAAAAGGCTCTTTGTGAAGTGTTGAATAGCTTGTACACATACGAAGAGTTTTTGAAAACACTTCCGGCCGATGATGTGCAACCCTCCTCCAATATGTAAAAGAGGCAAACCCAAAATGGTTTGCCTCTTTTATGTCAATGTTTTGTCTAAAATTTGCTGGGCGTACCAAGGCGGGGCCAACTCGAATTTTTTACAGCTCCATTTGGCAAAGGGGCCCGATAGAATTTCAGGAAATGTAAGAGAATAGGCACATAATGCTTGATATTTTGTGCGAAGTTCGCGATTAATTATTTGGTCTCCGTATTTTGCGTCACCTAAAATAGGGCATCCTATGGATGCAAGATGGGCGCGGATTTGATGGGTGCGTCCGGTTATTAAATTGACTTCCAGAAGGGCCAATCGTCCAGAGATACTTAGTGTACGGTAGGCTGTAATAATCTCTTTGGAATTGGCTTTTGGTGTCTGATAGATACGTACTGTTCCGGCCTGTGCATTTTTTACTAGGAAAGCGTGTAGTGTTGCATTGGCTGGAGAAGGGTGACCATAAGTAACACAAAGATATTTTTTTTGTATCGCACGTTGACGAATTAATTGAGTCAAGAAAATCTCGGCGGCAGATGTTTTCGCAATTAACACCAGACCGCTGGTCCCCGTATCCAAACGATGGCATAAACAAGGTTTGAAGGAAAAGGAAGAATCATAACCTAGATAGGAAAGAACTCGAGAAATAAGAGTATCCGTTCCATCCTCGCCACAAACAGGAAGTCCCGCAGGCTTATTAGCCACTAAAAGATCCTGGTCCTCGTACACCGGCAGAAAAGTAGGAGCGTTTTTTTTCGGAATAAATATACGGACGGTGTCGCCTGGACAAAGCTGGAAAGACAGGGGCTGTTTTTTGCCATTTACTTTGATTTTGTTTTCTTTTAGATACCGACGCAAATAACCATAGGAAAGAGATGGCTCTTTTTCGGATAAAAATTTATCCAAACGTTTGGCGTCTTCGTTTTTTACAACCCATTCTTTCATAAAAAACCTCCTATTGCGGTTTTATTTTATCATAGAAGCTCATTTCCTTCCAGTGTTTTAGTTGACATTCTGGTCGTAATATTGTATTCTATTAAACGTACTTTTAGTGTGCATAGACAGGCTGCTGTGGCGAAATCGGCAGACGCAAGGGAC
>NZ_CAUWGY010000161.1:0-1642 GCF_963558415.1 uncultured Ruthenibacterium sp.
GCCTCCAACCAGCAGCACTTTGCTGATTTGAAAAGCAGATAGGCCGGAATCTGACAGAGCTGCTTTTACCGGTTCCATGGTCTGCGCTACAAGATGCCCGGTCAATTCGTTGAATTTTGCACGGTTGAGGACAAAGAGCAGATGCTTGGGACCATCCTTGCCGGTGGCGATAAACGGAAGATTGATCTCTGTTGTGATGGCGCTGGACAGTTCAATCTTTGCTTTTTCCGCTGCTTCCCGGATGCGCCGCATGGCGCTGAGGTCCTTTGAAAGGTCTATTCGGTTTTCACGCTTAAATTCCTTGACCAACCAGTCGCAGATGCATTGATCGAAATCATCACCGCCCAACCGGTTATTTCCGGAGGTGGCCAATACTTCAATCACGCCACCGTTGATATCCAAAATAGAGACATCGAAGGTACCGCCGCCTAGATCATAAACCATGATTTTCTGCGGCTCTTCTTTATCAATGCCATAGGCCAAGGCGGCAGAGGTGGGTTCATTGATGATGCGCTGGACATTCAGTCCGGCAATCGTGCCAGCATTTTTTGTTGCCTGACGCTGGGCGTCTGTAAAATAGGCTGGGACGGTGATGACTGCCTCCGTAACCTTCTCGCCCAAATAGCTCTCTGCGTCCATTTTCAGTTGCATCAGAACCATTGCGGAGATTTCTTCCGGTGTATAACTTTTTCCGTCAATGTTTATTTTCCTCGACGTACCCATGTCTCTCTTGATGGAACTGATGGTACGGTCAGGATTCGTGACGGCCTGTCGTTTGGCAGGTTCGCCCACAAGCCGCTCGCCTGTTTTTGTAAAAGCTACAATAGAGGGAGTGGTTCTTCCGCCCTGAGAATTGGGAATAATCACGCGTTCGTTTCCCTCGAAAACGGCAACGCAAGAGTTAGTCGTACCAAGATCGATGCCAATGATTTTAGACATATACTGTGTTCTCCTTTACAGATTAATTGTTCCAGCGGTTGCCGAACCCAAACGGCGAATGGCCAGAGAATGCAGAGTCTGACTCGTACGGATCCTTGTCGGATTCCTGCTGTTCTGAATCCTCATTACCCGGAGCAGATTCTTCGTACCCCGGCGGATATGTACCGGGATAACCCGGAAATTGGTTGTAATATTGCTCAAACTGCTCTATCTGGGGTTGGAATTGTTCCTGCTGCTGAGACTGTATGGAACGGGTCAGAAGAGTCGAGGCAAGATTGAGGATGATAAAAGCAGCAATGATATAGACAAAAAACGATCTGCGGTAAGTGGGGTTCCCGGCCCTTCGGCCCGCCCATCCAAACGGGTCAAAAGGATCAAAATCTTCTCCATAAGATTGCTCGGAACTGCTGGATTCACTGCTTCCTGATGAACTATAAGCAGAGCTGCCGGCACTGTGAGAATCTCCATATCCGTAGGCGGAGTTTGTCTGGCCGGGATTTTTGATTTGTTCATAGGCAGCGTTAATCTCATTCATTTTTCGGGCTGCTTCTGGATCCCCGGGATTCAGATCTGGATGATATTTTTTAGCCAGTTGTCTGTATGCGCGCTTGATTTCGTCCTCGGATGCATTTCTCGAAACCCCCAGTACGCTGTAAGGATCATTCATCCAAGTTCACCTCTCATTATATCTTTTTCTCAAAAT
>NZ_CAUWGY010000162.1:0-1583 GCF_963558415.1 uncultured Ruthenibacterium sp.
ATGGAAGTTGGCGTTATATGGCAAGATGGACGCGCCTTCCACGGTCCTTGTTCCATTCGGATGAATCTTGCGCTGCCACATGCACTGGTGGTAGAAGCCTTTGACCGTCTGGATCGATATGTTTTCAACGCATAAAAAGTTATAAAAAATGAGCCTTGAGAAACCTCAAGGCTCATTTTTATTATTTTACAAAAGATGTACGGCCACGATCAAACCTGCAAATACGATAGAGACCATACTGGTGAGTTTAATCAGAATATTGATGGACGGGCCGCTGGTATCCTTAAAGGGATCGCCGACGGTATCACCCACAACCGCGGCCTTGTGGCAATCGCTGCCTTTGCCGCCGTGAGCGCCACCTTCGATGTACTTCTTGGCATTATCCCAAGCACCGCCAGCGTTGGCCATCATAACTGCCAAAACAAAGCCTGTAACGGTAGTGCCAGCCAGCAAACCTGCAACACCCGTTACGCCCAAAATCAGGCCTACTACAATAGGCGTAGCCACTGCGATCAGCGCCGGCGCCATCATCAATTTCTGGGCACTCTTTGTGCACATATCTACACAAGCAGCATAATCCGGATCCGTTTTTCCTTCCATCAGTCCAGCAATCTGCTTAAACTGACGACGAACTTCGACCACAATGCTCTGAGCTGCCTTGCCCACAGCATCCATAGTGAGTGCCGCAAACAGGAACGGCAACATACCACCGACAAACAGACCAATCAGAACCGTTGGATTGGTGATGCTCAAATCCATTTGCAAATTGGGATCAATCTGATGCACTTTATCGATATAACTTGCAATCAGAGCCAATGCCGTGATTGCAGCCGAACCAATCGCAAAGCCTTTGCCCGTGGCAGCAGTCGTATTGCCCAAGCTGTCCAGAGCATCCGTACGACGACGAACCTCCGAAGGCATATGTGTCATCTCTGCAATACCACCCGCATTATCCGCAATCGGACCATAAGCATCTGTAGCAAGCGTAATACCCAAAGTACTCAGCATGCCCACAGCGGAAACACCTACACCGTACAGACCCATGTTAAAGTCCTGTGCACCGCCACTGACAAAATAGCTGATCAAAACGGAAATGCCTACAATTACAACGGGAGCTACGGTGGAGAGCATTCCCAAAGACAAACCGCCAATGATTACAGTCGCACTGCCGGTTTCGCTGGCAGCCGACAACTTTTGGGTCGGTTTATAACTATCGGAGGTATAATACTCCGTCAGCGCACCAATGGCAACTCCCGCTACCAAACCGCTGAGAACCGCAAAATAAACGCCCGTATTTTCCGGCAAAAGAATCCGAACAGCGACAAAAGACAAAATCGCAATCAAAATTGCACTGATATATGTACCGGTGCGCAGCGCGGTCAGAAGATTCTTCTGGCTGGCGCCTTCTTTTGTTTTTACAAAGAATGTTCCGATAATTGAGCAAAGCACTCCCATGGCAGCCAAAAGCATGGGAACGCCCACGCCATGCATACCGAATCCTGCCGCTACGGCCAGAGCACTGGTCGATACAATCGAACCGACATAAGACTCGTAAAGGTCTGCACCCATTCCGGCTACGTCGC
>NZ_CAUWGY010000163.1:0-1539 GCF_963558415.1 uncultured Ruthenibacterium sp.
CAGAGGTGGAGGTGACGCGGTCAGATCATGCTCAAAAGATTCGAGATGCTCTTTCAAACCCTCCAGCTCCATCTCCACGCCTGCCGGGGTGTTGCGGACCCAGCCGGTGAGGGAGTACTGTTTGGCAAGACGGTGCAGGAAAGGACGGAACCCCACGCCCTGAACGATGCCGGACACCGTCATCCGGACTCGAAGTACCTGACTCATGCCAAACAGGCCCGAATGCGGCTTTCCAGATGTCTGGTAAGTTCGTCCAGTCCCGCACCGGTACGGCTGGAAACCGCGAACAAAGGACCTTCCGGATTGACGCCGCGATAATCGCTTTTCACGCGCTCTGTGTCAAATTCAAAATAGGGAAGCATATCGTATTTGTTTAAAACCAGACAGTCCGTATCGGTGAACATCAACGGATATTTGGCCACTTTGTCGTCTCCTTCCGGAATGCTGAGAATGGTGATTCTAAAATTTTCTCCAATGTCAAATTCCGCCGGGCATACCAAATTTCCAATGTTCTCTACAAATAGAACGTCCAACTTATCCAATTCAAATTGGGGAAGAATGTGCTGAATGCTCATTGCCTCGATGTGACAGGCGCCGTCCGTGTTGAGCTGCACAGCCGGAATTCCCAGCGCTGCAATTTTCTCTGCATCGATCTGACCGGTGATATCTCCCTCAATAACGCCGATGGAAAAAGAATTTTTCAGACGGGCAATCAAAGCGGTGATCAGACTGGTTTTTCCAGTTCCGGGACTTCCCATCACGTTGATCATACAGACTTTATGGCCGGACAGTGTTTGACGCACTTCGGCGCTCACATCTTCGTTCCATTCCATTACTTGATGAAGTACTTTGATTTCCATGTTCAATCGACCTCCAAACTCTCCACCATAAATTCCCGACCGGACAAACGTTTGAGATGCAGACTTCCGCAATATGGACATTGAATATGCGTACGCGTAATTTCGCTTTCCTTTCCACAGTCGCGGCAAAGTACGCGCAAAGGAACCGTTGTCACCTCAATTTTGGCTCCTTCGGCCACGGTACCCTTGGCAAGAACATCCAGATACATCTGCACGCATTCGGGAACTACGCCTGAAAAAGGTCCCATACGCAGGCGGATGGTATGGATGAAGCGAGCATTTTGCTGGCTTGCCGCATTGAGCGCAATATCCAAAATATTTTGTGTGATCGTCAATTCATGCATGAAATGTTCGCCTTATTTCGTTAAAGTTCGAAATTCATTGTAGCACCAATGAGTGGAAAATACCAGAGTGCCTGTCGGCAAGAGAAAAAATAGGAAAAAACACGATGGAAACCGCTTTACCCTTGTAAATAGAAAAAAATGGGACTATAATTATTGCTGGTTTTCATGATTTTTTTCCATAAAGGGGCATGTTTTATGGGTGTTCTACCAATTTTGATTGTCTGGCCGCTGTTGATTGCGGTGGCAGTGCCGATGATCCGTTCCGATCGTGCGCGGGGCATCTTGGTATACGTAGGCGCGGCGGGTGTCATGGCTGTTGCGGCACTGATGCTAGG
>NZ_CAUWGY010000164.1:0-1537 GCF_963558415.1 uncultured Ruthenibacterium sp.
AAATGGCGCTGACGAAGAAGCCATTGATGATGCAATCAACGAAGCCAAAATGGTGAAAGATAAAGCAGTGTGCATTGTGCTGGATACCGTGAAAGGGCAGGGCGTGAAGTATTACGAGGATATGCCGGACAACCATGCTCCCAAGGTATTTGAAGAAGGGCGCGCCGAAATCGAAAAGGCGATTGCTGAACTGAAAAAAATTACGGAGGAGGAATAAAGCCATGCTGAAACAGAACAGAACCAAAGAGCTGGGCGGCGAATTGCGTAATCAATTTGGTGCCACGCTGAAAGAACTGATGGAACAGGATGAGCGCATTTTGGTGCTGGACGCGGATTTGGGTGGTGCATCGTTCTTTTTGCGCTTCAAAGAGAGCAATCCCGACCGTTTTGTGGATGTGGGCATTTGCGAGGCAAACTTGTTTGGCGTAGCAGCGGGACTTTCGTTGCGTGGTTATATTCCTTTTGTGCACACTATGTCCGCATTTGTAACGCGCAGAGCTCTTGATCAGTTGTATATCTCATGCGCTTATCAGAACAATACCGTGAATATTTTTGCTTCTGACCCGGGTTTTTGCTCCGGCTTTGATGGAGGCACGCATACCTGTTTTGAAGACTTGGCTGTTATGCGTGCAATTCCCAATGCAATTGTGTGTGATCCTTGCGACCAGGTACAGTTGGATTGGATGGTGCGCATGTGCGCTGCCAGACAGGATGGAGCGATTCACTATATCCGTGCGTATAGAAAGAATGTACGCGAGGTATACGAAAAAGGAACGAAATTTGAGCTTGGAAAAGGTCAAGTGCTTGTTCCAGGTACCGACGTGTTGTTGGTTGGCAGTGGATATCTCATGGCCGATGCGCTTGATGCCGCCGAGGAATTGGGCCGTCGAGGCGTGAGCGTAGAAGTAGTAGATCCTGTAACAGTGAAACCTTTTGATGAAGAGCTGATTCGCAAAGAGGCACAGGGTAAGAAATTGGTGGTTACTTATGAAAACCACAGCATTATCAATGGCATAGGCAGTGCTGTGGCCGACGTTCTGGCAAAATACGGAATGGGTGTTCCGCTATTGAAGCTTGGCGCACAGGATGTATTCGGTCAGGTTGGATTGGTAGATCTTTTGAAAAAGGAATTCCATCTGACAAGCGACGATGCAGTGTGTGCCATTGAGAAAGCGTTGAAATAACAAAAAAGGGGTCCGGGCTGGATGCTCGGACCCTTCTTGCAAAAGGATTTTAGTTTTCTGGAACGACCACAAAATTGCTGGGAAGCGGCATATTCAACTCTGGCGGACAGGTAACAATTACACTGTCAAAGGCACTTAACGGAGCCAACCGGCAGAAACTGGTTTTTCCAAGTTTACTGGCATCTGCGAGAAGATGGTTTTTATTGGAGCATTTCATAGCAACTTCCTTAACCGGAACGGTGTCAATGTCGTCATTGTAGGCCATCTGATGTAAAAGTTCGATGCCGGAACAACCAAAAAAGGCATGGTCAAAATGGAACTGAGACACCATTTTTTCAGTGTATACGCCTACA
>NZ_CAUWGY010000165.1:0-1527 GCF_963558415.1 uncultured Ruthenibacterium sp.
CCACTCAATTGGGTTTGCGGGCCTGCGAGGTCCCGGTGACACGATCCTATCCCAAAACGGGAAAAACTCCCACCAAAATCAGTCCTTTCAAAGGAAATGCCGATTTATTAAAGGTGCTGTTTGCCAATGCCGCTGGGCGGTACAATCCCTGAAAAAGGAGAAGCGTGTACTGTGAAATACGACAAGATTATTTTGGGTGCGGGGCTTTATGGCTTATATGCCGCCCTACGTTGTGGAAAAAAAGGTCAACGCATTTTGGTTTTGGAGCGAGACGGTGGAGCCCTGTGCCGTGCAACTTGGATCAATCAGGCTCGGGTACATATGGGATATCATTATCCCCGCAGTCTTTCCACTGCTTTGAAAAGCGCAGGATATTTTTCTCGCTTTGTACAGGATTACGGTTTTTGCATTCATAGCCGGTTCGACCAGGTATATGCCACAAGCAGCAGTTTTTCTTGGACCAACGCTGCAGAGTTTCGCCATTTTTGCGCCGCGGCGGACATTCGATGCGACGACGTTCCGCCGTCCCGCTATTTCAATCCGGGTATGTGCGATGGGGCTTTTTTGACTACAGAATATACCTACGATGCGCATATTTTACGAGATTGGTTCATTGAGCAACTGGCGGATTGTCCTACTGTGAAAATTGAATACAATGCTGTTCCAACCACCATCCGCAGCCAGGAGGAAAATTGGCATGTGGAATGGAAAACGGGTAGTGCACAGGCTCCCTTTTTACTGAACGCCACGTATGCGGGCGTGAATGACATTCATCAGATGGTTGGTTTTGAGCCATTTCCCATCAAATACGAGCTGTGCGAGATTATCTTGTGTACGGTTTCTCCCAAATTGGAAAACACCGGGATCACGGTAATGGATGGACCGTTCTTCTCCATTATGCCTTTTGGAAAAACCGGCTTGCACAGCCTTACCAGTGTGACCTTTACTCCTCACGCTACCAGTTGGGATACAGTCGCTACTTTTGACTGTCAGAGGCGAAGCGGCGGGGCTTGCCGTCCCGGCAGCCTGTACAATTGCAACGACTGCCCGGCCAAACCAGAATCCGCTTGGCCGTACATGAGCCAGTTGGCTCGGAAATATTTGAAAGAGGAATACGGGTTTGAATACCACTCTAGCCTGTTCAGCATGAAACCCATTTTAAAAGCCAGTGAGATTGATGACTCGCGTCCCACCGTGGTGCGTCAGTACAGTAATTCACCGCGCTTTGTCAGCGTGCTTTCGGGCAAGATCAACACAGTATATGACTTAGATGAGGTGCTTGACGATGAATGCTAAGGAGAGCAATTTTGTTTCGGCTGTGATCTATTTAAATCAGGCGTCCACGCAGGTTTCACCCTTTTTACATCGGGTGGGGGATTTTTTGAATAATAAATTCAAAAAGTATGAAATCATATGTGTGGATGATGGATGCGGCAAAGACACCGTCCAGCAGGTGAAAGAGTACAGTAAAAGTCAGCTTGCGGCCGTCACCATTATTCACATGAGTCTTTCGCAAGGGTTGGAGTG
>NZ_CAUWGY010000166.1:0-1519 GCF_963558415.1 uncultured Ruthenibacterium sp.
ATTTCTCGCGTAAACCGTGTTTTTGATGGCAAAGACAAAGGCTTGGTTGTAGATTATATTGGTATCAAGAATGACATGATGGAAGCCATAAAAAAATATGGTGGTCCACAAGAAAGTCCAGTGGATGAACTTGATATTACAATTGGCATTTTTCGCAATCACTTGAAAATGATTGATGACTTACTGCTTGGATTTAATGCAAGTAAATTTTTTACTGGGGAACCCCTAGAAAGGCTGAATTGTTTAAACAGTGCGGCAGAGTACGTTCAAAGTCGGAAAGACACCGAAAGGCGCTTTATGGGATTGTCTCGAAGGTTGAAAAGTGCTTACAATATCTGCTTCCCCTCTGGTGAGCTGACAGATGAAGAAACGGCAAAAGCTCAGTTTTATCTCGCTATCCGATCTATCATTTACAAGCAAACCAAAGGGAATGCCCCTGACGCCGAAGCGATGAACCAAGTTGTAGAAAATATGGTTCGCGAGGCTATTGCCTGTACTGGAATTGAAAATGTTGTAGATGAACACAAGTCGGTTGACCTGTTCAGCGATGAATTTATTGAACAACTGAATACGGTAAAACTTCCGATCACAAAATTCAATGCACTCTTGAAATTGCTCCGTAAAGCTATTAGCGCTTATGGGCGCACTAACAAAGTGAAAGCTATGGAGTTTGATGAGCGTCTCCGCAAAGTAGTTGATGATTATAACAGCAGAGATAAGTTGGTATTTACCAACGAGGTGGTTTCTGATTTTGTAAATGATCTGTCCGACCAACTGCTACAAATTTTAAGGGATCTGCAAGAAGATCAGTCCTCTTTTCAAAAGATGGGAATTAGTTTTGAAGAGAAGGCTTTTTATGACATTCTTGTCAAGGTGCGAGATGACCACGGTTTTCCGTATGCCGATGAAAAATGTGTGGTATTGGCTAAGAAAATCAAGGAACTTGTTGATGATAAAGCTCAATTTGCTGATTGGTCTACCAGAGATGATATTAAAAATCAACTTAATATGGAATTGACTGTCTTGCTATATCAGAACGGATATCCCCCTGAGTGGGACGAAGAGGTTTTTGAAAAAGTAATGGAGCAAGCTGAGAATTTCAAGAAATATGCTGATTGACACAGTGCTTTTTCAACTACATTTTTCAGAACATCTGATAGGCTGATGTAGCCTACTGTCAAAGGAAATTGCTTACTTTTTGCTCTGGGTCATCCAATAGGGTCGAGCAGCATCCCTGTTGGCAAGGGGATTCCAAAGGGGAACGGCGTTCTCCTTTGTCTGGGGTGTTCAGAGGGGATAGAGTTCCCCTTTGACCGGAAGAATCCAAAGAAACCGGCGGTTTCGTGGCACACGACTTTCCCTCGGAAAGTCTAGTGTGTTATACCTTTGTGGAGCAGATGGCAGCCGGAATTGTAGCACACCCTGAAAAGTGTGGCCACAGTTGCGGCGTTCTGGCGGGAAAGGTGTAAACGCAAAATAATTCGACGGATTGTGTTGCCCTAAAAATTATTCCATAATA
>NZ_CAUWGY010000167.1:0-1511 GCF_963558415.1 uncultured Ruthenibacterium sp.
CCCGCACCCGCACAGGGAGAGGCCGCGCCGAAAAAGCGTCGTCGTCGAGGCGGAAGACGGCACAACAAAAACCGGCAGGGCACAGTGCAGCCCGCAGCTCAAACCAATGAAAACAAGCCTGAAAAGGTCGAAAAACCCGAAAAGAAAGAACCTGCACAGCCTCGCGCAGCCAAAGCGGCGCAGCCTTTGCGGCAGCGTCCGGCCAAAGAGACGCCCCGCCGCCAGCCCAAAAAGGCTGATACGGAAGAGGACAACAGCATTCAACTGATCAGCCGCCGGGCTCCTGCGCAAAAGTTTGCCAGCTTTGAAGAATATATGAAGGCGCACGGAATGGGCGGCGATGAAGAATAAAAGAGAAAGCGGGAGCCCGGCTCCCGCTTTTTGTCCTGAGAGGAACAATGCTATGGAACAACCTTTTTGCTGTCCCGTTTGTGGCGGAGCACTGCATTTCCAGGACGGCGCACTTCGGTGTCCGGCTCGCCACAGCTTTGACATGGCCGCCAAAGGCTATGCACATCTTTTGCCGTCCGGCCGGATGCACGCCAAAGTGCCCGGAGACAACCGGGAGATGGTTGCGGCGCGGCGCGCCTTTTTGGATGAGGGATTTTATGAGCCTTTTCAGAGCGAGCTCATCCGTCTGGTTTTGGAATATACCGCAAAAATTTCCGGTCCTCACGTGCTGGATGCAGGCTGCGGAGAGGGATATTATACTGCGGGTGTGGCAAAGGCATTGCGCGATGCCGGTAAAAAGGCTTGCGTGGCTGGCTACGACATCTCAAAATTCGCGGTCAAGGCCGCGGCAGGTCGGGATAAGCAGGTGTTTTGGGCGGTTGCCGGCAGTTTTGCCATCCCTATGGTATCGGGCTCTGTTCATTGCCTTTTAAATGTGTTTAGCCCGATGGTTGAAACAGAATTTGCGCGGGTATTGGTACCTGGGGGCGTTTTGATTTATGCGGTGCCTGGGCCGCGTCATCTGTTCGGGCTCAAGCAGGTGCTGTACGATACTCCTTACGAAAACACTACCAGCGACGTGGCGTACAAGGGATTTTCCTTAGAGCGGCGCGTGCCCGTGCGGGGGCAGATCACTGTGCGCGGCGAACAAATCGGGCAGTTGTTTCAGATGACGCCTTACTATTGGAAGACGCCTCGAGAGGGCGCACAGCGTTTGGCTCTTTGCACGGAGCTCACCACAGAGATTGGCTTTGACTTTTTAGTGTATCGCCGTGTATAAATAAAAAGATCGGTCGAGCATTGGATCGACCGATCTTTTTTTACAAAATACCAAGTTGTTCACAGACCGTTTGACGCACAAGAGGAAAAGCCAAAACCGGTGGCTGTGAGTCTTTGTGTGGACCCAAAAACTTTTCCATCCACACCATGTCGTACCATCGGTCAAATTTCCGGCCGCATTTGTGAAAATGGCCCGTCAACCGATACCCCATCTTTTCGTGAAAGCGCACGCTGTCCATGGTCAGAAATTCATCTTCCCCGTCCGGCCATGCGATACAGGC
>NZ_CAUWGY010000168.1:0-1505 GCF_963558415.1 uncultured Ruthenibacterium sp.
TCCAATACGCCATCAAACACAGAAGTTCGCGTAGCATATCCCGCCATACGTACTGGCTTAGGTGGCGTAATGGCGCGCTTAGCTGTTCCAAGTTCCATGGTCAGGTTCCCTCTTTCTCAAACAATTCCACTATTTTGATGAAATTTCTCAAAATATGAAATGGATCTTTTACGGGCAGCGCTACTAGTTTGTCCTGAGGACTTCCGTCCCGCTGTCGAATCTGTATCCACTCACCTAACGCTTGATTTGGAAATGTGGAAAAAACATACTGTGCCGACTTCTGATACATCTGCTCAAATTCTTCATCACCAGTCAAATGATACAAATAAGTAAACACATACAACATTTCGGAATGGGGCCACCACAGTTTCATATCCCATGTGTCAACAATCAGATCCTCATACGGTGTACCAATACGCGTTCCTTGGGGCTTTCCGCCTTCCCGGTCCACAAAACGTAACAGTCCGCCATAACTTTCATCCCAGCCAAGAAGGAAGGTGCGTTGAACGATTTGACAAATGCGTGGCAAATCCTCTTCCAATCCGCCATACTCTTGCAAAAATTCCAACCAAAACCACGCATCTTCTAATGTATGACCGGGTGTGATGTGTCGGTTTAAAAGACGAACATAACTCGCATCGTCTGAAATATGCTCTCGAATCAGGCCGGTTCCATCGTACAAAACATCCAAGATAAAACGGACTTTGCTGCGCACATAGGCCTCCGGCTCCGTTACATCCAATCCAAAAGCGCGGCACATATCCATATATTCTTGCACAGTATTAATCAAAATCATAGGAATGCTATGTACCTGGTAACCATCGGGCACCGGATAAGGCTCTGTAAGATAGTTTCCATTCTCCACTCGTTTTGTAATACTGCGATATAAACGATGTGCCAAATCAGCAGCCTGCGCATTGGAAGTCATCTTGGCATACTGAGCCGTTCCAATGAGCGCGAAGCAATCCGCATAGATGCTTGCATCGTAACGATTTGTCGCTTTATCGACTACTTTTTCTCCTTCTCTGGTCAATAAATAACAACAAATATCCTCGGGTCCATAAACCGCTTTGTCCGCCAAAAAACGGAAGGTTCCCTCCATTAAAGGTTCCAGAGCCCTTGGGTCCACTTTATCCAACACACCCTGCTTAGCCAGCCGATATACTCGGGATAGTACCCACAACCACCGTCCTTGAGACCAAGTGAATTTGAAATCGCTGAATCTTTGATCCCCATTGTTATTAATACAGTTCAGAATTCCGCCATGCTCTTTGTCCACAAACTGCAACCAATAGGGTAAAAAATCATCCTGAATTTGATGAATATAAAATGCTTCCCGTTGGTTCATGCCCCTCTCCTTTCAGCATTCGTTCCTCAGTAAAAAATCCTGCAGGAAAAGATAAGCGTTTTCTCTTGCAAAATCCGGAAAACTGTGGGGACCATCCCAAAGAATAGGAATAGGTAAGAGACAACCACAGCGTAACCTGTTTGGTGCTCTTTTCCCC
>NZ_CAUWGY010000169.1:0-2403 GCF_963558415.1 uncultured Ruthenibacterium sp.
CTTTTCCTTTGGTAATTAAATGAAACAATAAAGTTCCCAAGCCCGCCATTAACAGCGTTGTTGATACATCCAAACCTGTAATGATCGGAACCAACACCGTTGCTCCAAACATTGCAAATGTGTGTTGTACGCCAAGAATTAACATTTTGGGAATGCCTAGTTTACGTGCGTCATAAATTCCCTCAGTTCCTAGCGCGAGTGTTTTTTCCTCTTTTCCCATTTTCGATTCCTCCTACAAGTATGCTTCCATAAAAAACGGCCATCTTATTGTCTGACACATGGACAAATAAGATCGCCGTTAGATTTGAAACACCAAGGTTAACATCAAAAACGGAAAACAGATGCTTTCACATAACAAGTTCATTTCAACGTCCCCTTTTGATGTTTTTATTATCATACCATTCCTTCAAAGCTTCCGCAAGGATTTTTTTATCTATTTGAGCACATATAGCTGCGCATTTGCAATATTGCTTTCTTTTCTATACGAGATACATAACTCCGGCTTATTTTTAAGATATCTGCAACCTGCTGCTGTGTCAGCGCGTCATTTCCATTGAGGCCATAACGCATAATAATGATTTGTCTATCTCTTCCGGAAAGGAGATTGACCACATGATAAAGTTCCTCTACTTCTTCTTTTCTTTCATATTCATCTCTTATATCCAAAGTATCTGCCACAACATCATTCAATGTAAGGCTATTTCCCTCTCGGTCACTTTCAATTGGTTCTTGGATTGAGATATCGTTTTGACTTTTTTTTGATGCTCGAAATTGCATGAGAATTTCATTTGCAACGCAGTTCCAACGGCTCGCTTTTCGTCCAAGCATAAATCATCCTCATTATGTCCAAAGAAGTAGATGTGAAGCTGTTCTCCATCCCATATTACTTTTTTGACGAACAATCGTAAAGCATCCCGCTTTTCCTCAATGCTCAACGTTCTGAAAGCATTTCCATAATCCGATAAGTATTTCTGCATCCTTTCAATTTCTTCATTGGATATGGTTTTTAAGCAAGCCAATTCCCCCTGCTTTTTAATCTTTTCTGAAATATCCTTCTGCTCAGCTTGAAGCGCCTTAATTTGCTGTTCTATCAAACGATGCGTTTCTTCACTGCCTGTTGCTGAAATCGCTACAATCGAGTTTCCGATTCTTTTTTCAATTTCTTTTTCCTGTTTCCGAAGCGAATCAAGCTGCATCTGCACCGATTTTTCATCGTTTTGAATTTGCTTTTGAAACCTTTTCAACATTTTCAAATATCCATCATCCAAATTTCCCAGCTTCGCAATTTCCTCACACACCATTTTGTCAACCAGATTACCGCTGATCGTTTCCATTTGACAAAGCTGACCTCTGCTTTTTTCCTTAGTTTCGCAAAGGTAATTGAACACGTATTGCCCTTCTGCATTTTTTCGCTGTGTTACCTTCGGCCTCATATAATTTTCACAATCGCCGCAGAATAAAAGCCCCGATAACAGCGCCACATTGCTTCTCGGTTTCCTGAATGCCTTGGAAGCATTTTGCTGCAGGAACCGCTGTGCTTTCAGCCAATCATCTCCCGCAATTACTCCGCGATGCTTACCTACTGCGACAATCCATTCTTCCATCGGGCGTTCTTTGTTGGTGCTGCTGACGCTTTCCATTGTTTTGTTGTAGACCATCATACCGTGTTTGTTGTCAAATTGTTCGTTCTCACTGCAAATCTCTGCTCCTCTGCTTTCAAAATATTCCTTCACTTCTGGCGTTGCCTTGGCATAAACGGGATTCTTCAAAATCGCCCGTATGCCTTGAATTGAAAATTTTCTTCCGGTTTGCGTTACGATGTGGTTTTGTAAAAGGTACGTTTCCGTCTTCGTCAAGGAATTGAACCCCAAAAACTTTTGAAAGATGATTTTTACAATTTCTATCTCTTCAGGCACGATTTCTAATTTGTACGCTTTGCGAGTCTTCCCATCCAATGTATAACTTCCGATGATTTCCTTACTTTTATAACCTGTGGGACGGTTGCCGCCCAGCCAACGTCCCGAGCGTGCCAGTTGAAGCATATTGTCCCGAATACGCTGTGCAATGGTTGCGCGTTCCAGCTCTGCAAATACAATCACAATGTCCATCATGGCTTTTCCGGCCGGAGTGGTCGTGTCAAATTTCTCTGTGATCGAAACAAATTCCACCTGTTTGGCCTGCAAAGCCTTTCGAAATTCTGAAAAGTCTGCAAGACTTCTACTGACACGGTCCAACTTGTAGCAAACAATGGCTTGAATTTCGTTCTGTGCTACCAGCTTCATCATTTTTTGAAACTCCGGTCGGTTGACGTTTCCCCCGGAATAACCCTCGTCCTCGAATTCCAATACATTTTCTAGTGGAATATTGGGAAAGTTCAATTTGATATAGTCATGGCACCAGCTC
>NZ_CAUWGY010000170.1:0-1692 GCF_963558415.1 uncultured Ruthenibacterium sp.
CAAAAAGTTAGACAATAATTTCAAATAAAAATTGTTTAAGCAACCGAAAGGGCTTGTTGTCTGTGAACCGCAGGCGGCAGGCCCTTTAGCTTTGCCTTAATCCGTCGGTTATTGTAGTAGTCCAGATAGTCAATAAGCTCTTGTTTGAAGTGTTGCATGGAGTGGAACTTTTGCAGATAAAGCAATTCACTCTTGAGCAGGCCGAAGAAGTTTTCTGCTGCTGCATTGTCCAGGCAGTTTCCTTTGCGGCTCATACTTTGCCGAATGCCTTTTGCGTTGAGCATACGCTGGTACTGCTTGTGTTGGTATTGCCAGCCCTGGTCGGAGTGGAGAATGAGACCTGTCCCATCTGGTATGGTTGAAAAAGCTTTGGCAAGCATTGTTGTTACCATGCTCAAAACCGGTCGCTCAGAGATGGCATAGCTCACCAAATACCCGTTGTGTAAATCCAGAATGGGAGAAAGATAGAGCTTCTGACCAAATAGACTGAACTCTGTCACGTCGGTGACCCATTTCTGGTTTGGTTTTTCCGCATAGAAGTTTCGGTTGAGCAGATTCGGTGCAATCCGCCCCACTTCTCCTTTGTAAGAGTGATATCTTTTGACTCTGACACGGCAAACCAATCCCAGCTCCTTCATGAGTCGCTGCACTGTCTTGTGGTTCAGATATATCTCCTTGTTGTGTAATGCCGCGGTGATACGTCGGTAACCATACCGGCCTTTGTTTTCGTGGTAAATGGAGGAAATCTCTGCTTTTGCTTCTGCGTATTTATCCGGGTTTCCCATTCGCTTCAGATGGTAATAGAAAGTAGCACGAGGTAAGTGAGCGATTTCAAGCAGAAGGCATAAGGGATATCTCGGCCTCAGCTTTTGGACTACCTGGGCTTTTTCCCCTGGCGTCGCTCTCTCTCCAAAACCAAGGCTTGCAAGTTTTTTAAGTACTCGTTCTCCGCACGAAGCCGCTGTACTTCAGCAAGCAAATCCTCTTCTACTTGTTTCGGCAGTTGCTTATTCGGGCTGCCTTTGTGCCTCCTGCCGCGTCGTTCCACTGCAAAGCCTTCCGCACCTTCGGTTAAATAGATGCGTTCCCAATCCTGAATGCGATGATGATCGCTTATGTCGAACCGTCTTGCTGTTTCACTGTAACTCAGCTTTTCCTCCAGCATGGTCTTGATCACTAGCTTCTTGAATTCAGGCGTGTATCGTTTGTTTGCTATTCCTTTTGGCATAGTAAAGCACCCCACTTGTTATTCAGTATACCATACTGTCTAACAAATGGGGTGCAGTTCATTATGCACACGGGGCTGCTTTTTTGTTTTAAGAAAGGTTGCCGTATTTATCGCAGGGCACAGACACCGAGGGGTATTCCGTTTGTGTCACACTTCCCAAACGGTAACGAGACATAGTGCCGCGCGCCGTGGCGGTGGCCCCGCTGCGCGTGGCAGAGCCGCCCGTGCAGCGCCAGCTTGCATTGCCAATGGAAGTGCCGTAGCTGCTTGCCGTGCACGAAACGCTGCTGCCCTGGTTTACCTGAAAGGTGCCGTACACCGTAAATGTCCAGTCAGAGCCATAAGTATAATCTTTTTTCCCTATTTGGGTGTAACTGCCGCCCCGCGTGCGCGCCGTGCCGAGGCCATGAGCCGCATTGAAAACGTGCTGCGCACCGAGGCGTGGAATGGCGGCAGGCAGGACG